>JACCSN010000983.1 GCA_013812985.1 Hyphomicrobiales bacterium
ACGGAGAGCCGCCGCTCCGACTGGCCGGTCGGCTGGAAGCGGAAGATGCCGTCCAGCCCGGCGAAGCCGTTCGGGCTGGTCAGCACCGCGCTCCCGAACCGTTCCGCCCCGAATTGGCGGACCAGGCCCGCGGCGAGAACCGCCCCGTCATAGGCGAGCGTCGCATTGCGCGGCGGAGCGGCGCCGTAGGCCGCCTGATACTTGCCCGAGAATGTCTCGAAGCCCTGTTTGGCGGGCGCCGGAAACCAGCTGCCGACCAGTGCTGGATTGTTGAGAATGCGCGGATCGTCCCATTGGCCCGAGCCGAGGAATTTGACCTTTTCGCGCGTCACGCCGCCGGCCGCCAGTGTCGCCGCGATGGCCGACACGGCGTCGGCCCCATCGGGAATGAGCAGCGCGTCGATCTCCGCCGCGCTTGCCGCGATCATCCCCGCCTTGGCGGCGATATCCGCGCCGCTCGCGTCGTAGCTCTCGATGGCGACGATGCGCCCGCCCGCCGCCGCCACCGCCCGCCGGAACGTCGCTTCCGCCACCGAGCCATAGGCGTTGGCGGGCAGGAGCGCGGCAAAGGACTTTCGACCCTGGCTCGCCGAATAGGCCACGATCCGGTTGACATCGTCGGAGGGCAGGAAGCTCAACAGGTAGACGCCCGGCGCCGCGACGCTCGCATCGGAGGAGAACGCCACGACCGGCACGCCGGCCTGCCGCGCCGGGCCAGCCACGGCGGCGACCTCGCCGGAGAAGACCGGGCCGAGGATGATCTCGGCGTCCTCCCGCAAGGCGTCGCCGACGGCGGCCAGGGCGCCGTCCGGCGTGCCGGCGGTGTCATAGACGGCGATCTGGATGCCGGCGCTCGGGAAATCGCGGATGGCGAGCTCGGCGGCGTTGCGGAAGGCGGCGGCGGTGGCGGCGCCGTTGCCGGGCGCGGATTTCGGCAGGAGCAGCGCGACGCGCACCCCGCCAGCACCGATCATTTCGCCGGTCGCCGCCGGTTCAACGAGTTGCGTCGGCACCGCGCTGGGATTCTGGCCGACGCTCTGGCAGGCGGAAAGGGCCGCCAGGGCCACGGCACAGGCGGCGAAGCGATTAACCCGGCTGAGCCCCAGCGGAAGACCCCGGCGTGGCAAGGCACGCTCCTATGCAAGGCCAAGACCTGAAGAACGACGTTACGAGGAATCCGGGGAGGCGGCAAGCGGAGGCGATGCTGCAAGATCGCGCTGCAACGATCCGATCGAAGCGGCTGCGAGGAGCAGGCCGGCGGAGGCCCATAATCCCCCCGAGAGGCCGCCCGTGAAGTCGTTGAGAAGACCCGTGCCGATCGGTCCGAGCGCCTGGCCGAGCCCAAAGCTCACCGTCAGGACGCCGATGCCGGACGCCCATGATTGGGGCGGCAGATTGCGGCGCACGAAAGCCGTTGTCGCCGCAACGACGGCGAAGAACGCGCCGCCGAACAGGGTCGCCGAGGCGAGAAGGACGGGCTTCGCCCCCGAAAGGAGCGGCAACGCCGCGCCCAGCGCGGTCACGCCGGTCAGGGTGGCGAAGGCCCGTCCATGCAAGCGCCTTTTCAACACGCCTGCCCACAGCCATGGCGACACCATGGCGGCGAGGCCGATCGCAATCCAGAACAGCGATTGAAATCCTGCGCCCGCGCCCTGGTTCTGAACCCACGCGATCATGAAGGTCATATAGGCGATGTAACCGGCTCCGAAGATGAAATAGCCGACCAAGAGGAATGCCATCCGCCTGACCGGGGCCCTTTCCTGACCTGCTGCGGGACTCGGCCGCATCTCGCCTTTGGCGAACCACAAGCCGAAGGCGAGCGGAAGCGACAGGACGGCGAGCACGGTCCATGCCGCGGGCCAGGAACCCGGCCCCAGCTGCTCCAGAACGAGCGGCACGCCGACGCCGGAGAGGAGGATGCCGAGACCTGGTCCGGCGTAGAACAGGCCAAGCAGGAACGAGGCGCGCGCCGGATGCCGCTGCGCGATCCCGGTCGCCAGCACGCCGCCCGCCACGAAGGCGAGACTGCCGCCGATCCCGGCCAGGAACCAGGCTGCATTGAGCAGGGCGTCGTTCCGGAAGATCGCACACAAGCCGAGCGCCACGACGCAGGCGAACGCGCCACTGACCATCACCCGAAACGCTCCTCCCGCGGAAATAGTCCTGGCGGCGAACAACGCTCCGATCAGATAGCCGAGCGCGTTCGCGGCGGTCATCCGGCCTGCATCCGCATAGGTCCAACCGAGGTCCGCGCGCATGTCCGGGAGGACCAGCGCGTAAGCAAACCGCGCGATGCCCAAGCCGACCGCGGGCGCCAGCGCCAGAGCCGCGACCGTCAGGAAATCGTGGCGATCGGTCGACCCCAGCGGATTTGCCGCTTCTTGTTTTTGCCGGGCCAAGCTCATGCCGGGTCTTCTACAAAGCCTAGGTTAACCCAGCTAGGTTCGAGATTGTTCAGAATTCAGCCGAAATGGAATCCGTGAACGATCGCGCAGAGTCGCGAAACTCTCGATTGGACACTTTCGCGCGCTTTGCGAACCGAAGACGATCCGCCTAGGATTTTGAATGCCTGTTCGCTCAACGTACGAGCATGCGCCGGCCGCGGTGGAGCGCATACGGGGGGCCAAGGAATGAGCGGCTTGCAGGCGGACGCGGACGACCTCAGGAGCGGCTATTTCATCCGCGGTCAGTTCTTTTCCGCGCCGTCGCTGTCGTCCGGGCTCTACATCGTGGCGACGCCGATCGGAAATCTCGGCGACATCACGCTGAGGGCGCTCGATACGCTCGCCGGCGCCGACCTCCTCGCCTGCGAGGACACCCGGGTCACCAGGAAGCTGCTCGCCCGCTACGGCATCGAAACCAAGGTCACTGCGTATCATGACCATAGCGGCCCGGACGCGCATCGGCGGCTCCTGGGCCACCTCGCCGACGGGCGTTCGGTGGCGCTCGTGTCGGACGCCGGCACCCCGCTCATCTCCGATCCGGGATATCGCCTGGTGGTCGATGCCGCGGCCGCGGGCTATCCCGTCGTGCCGATCCCGGGCGCCTCCTCGGCGAGCGCCGCGCTTTCCGCTGCGGGGCTGCCCACCGATGCCGTGCTGTTTCTCGGATTCGCGCCGTCAAAGAGCGCTGCCCGACGAAAGCGCCTGGAAGACGTGGCGAGAATCCCGGCCACGCTGGCGTTCTTCGAATCGCCAAACCGCGCGGGCGCTCTGCTCGCCGACGCCGTGGCCGTCCTCGGAGGCGAGCGGCAGGCCGTCATCTGCCGTGAGATCACGAAACTGCACGAAACTTTTGACCGCGGGCCGCTGGCGGAACTCGCGGCGCGTTATTGCGATGCCGCAGTCAAGGGCGAAATCGTCGTCATCATCGCCCCGCCCGGGCCGCCTGCTCCTCCGGCAGATGCGGATGTCGAGGCGCAGCTCCGGGCCGCACTCCACAGCATGAGCATCAAGGAAGCAGCTCAGTTCGTCGCCGAAACGACCGGCTTTTCTCGCCGTGACCTTTACCAAAAAGCGCTGGCTATAAAGGGCGCCGGTTGACATGGCCCGCACCCGGCGCGCCGCATACCGCCACGGTCACCTTGCCGAGCTTGCCGCGGCCGCCCTGCTCCTTCTGAAGGGCTATCGCCTGATCGCCCGCCGCTACAAGACGCCGCTCGGCGAGATCGATCTCGTTGTCAAGCGCGGGCGGCTCATCGCCTTCGTTGAAGTGAAAGCCCGCGGCTCCTTCCGCGACGCCTTGGAGGCCGTTGGTCCCGCCGCCGAGCGCCGGATCGTCGGCGCGGCCGATCTCTGGCTCGCCAAGCACCCCGACGCAGTTGGCCTCGATTTGCGCTACGACATCGTCGCTGTGGCGCCCTGGCGCATTCCCGAGCACGTGCCGGACGCCTTCCGCCCGAGCTGGCGCAATGCGTGGTGAGCGCCTTCGCGTTGCGATTGCCTCGGCGGCCACGTCCCGCTAACCCGGTCGTCGCACAAGGCGAGGTTCCATGACGCTCAATGTCGCGGTCCAGATGGACTCTATTTCCGGCATCTCGATCGCCGGCGATTCCACTTTCGCGCTCATGCTGGAAGCCGAGCGGCGCGGCCATACGCTTTATCACTACACGCCGGACCGCCTCGCCATGCGCGACGGCCGGGTGGAAGCGCGTGTCGAGCCCGTACAGGTGCGCGACGTGAAAGGCGACCATTTCTCGCTGGGCGCCCCCGAGATCGCCGATCTGGCGGGCATGGACGTGGTGCTCCTGCGCCAGGACCCGCCCTTCGACATGGCCTACATCACCACGACGCACCTCTTGGA
>JACCSN010000057.1 GCA_013812985.1 Hyphomicrobiales bacterium
AGAGCCTTGACGATCGCGGCGCTCAAATCCGCTCACCGTAAACAAAGCCTGACAGCTACTGGCCCGTGGCGAATTGCTGGCGGCCTATGATCTGTTCCGTGGCGTTCTTGAACACCGTGGGCTCGTCGCCCACAAGGATCACCAATTCACAGGTCGGCGCGCAGGAGAAGGTCTGCCGCTTCGAACCGTAGAACACGGTCGTCAGCTGCCGGGTGTTGGACGACACGCGCAACGTCGCGTTGGTGATCTCCTCGCCCTTGCCGTCGAGCACGATGAGATTGGTCGTGCCCGCGGCTTTGCCGGTCAGGACGACCGTCGTCTCATCCTCCACCGATGCGTCGGCTATGCCGGGATTCCCGATGACGATCGTTTCCGCCGGCCGGTCCAGCTTCAGCACCTTGGCGAAATCGATCGTCACCTCGATGACGGGTTCGGCGAAAGCCTTGCCGCTTGCCGAGACGATGGCGATCAGCGCGCAAGCGCCGATCAGGCGGCGTCCATATCCGCCGAGCTGATGCCTCATTGAGAACTCCTCCGATCGTCGCGACGATACGAGCGACGATCTCAAGAAAAAGCCGGTCCGCCGCTGCAAAAGCGCGTGAGTGGGCTCTACTCGGATACCTATCTGCCTGCGCAGGTTAACAGGGGCTTAAGCTCGATACGAGTGTCAGGGTTCCTTTCTGATTGACTAATGAGGCAAAGCCGAGCTGTCGCTGAAATTGAGTATATTTTTACCATCTCAGAAGAAGCGTTCGGAACGCGGAGCTTCTACGGACGGGTTAACTTTGCAGCAAGCAATGGATGTTAGCAAGAGGTCAGTTTCGGCGGCTAGTCCATCGAAGCAGAGCCAGGGAATATGGGTTAAGGAGAAGATAGATGAAGAATCTTGTCGCACGCTTTGCGAAGGACGAGTCCGGCGCCACGGCTATCGAATACGGCCTCATCGCGGCTCTGATCTCGGTTGTCATCATCGGTGTGCTGACGACCATCGGCACCAAGCTGAACACCAAGTTCGACGCGATCGCCGGCAATCTGTGATAACTGAGGTATCGACTGGATCGGTGCCGTCGAGCCAAATCAAAAGCGGAGGGCGTCGCCCTTCCGCTTTCTGTCTCGTGAGGACGTGCTGGGCCATTCCGGTCCGGATCCGGAGCTTTTCGCATGACGATTTCGGCACTCGCCGCCTTAGCCGGCGTGGTCCTGTTTCCACTCGCCATGGTCTATGCCGGGCTCATGGACATCGTCACCATGACAATCCGCAATATGCTTGTACTTGCTTTGGTGGCGGGCTGGCTGGCGCTGGCGCCTCTGGCAGGTTTCAGCCTCGCTGAACTGGGCTGGAGCGTTGGCGTGGCCAGCGTGGTGCTCGTGCTTGCCTTCATCATGTTCGCGCTCGGCTGGATTGGTGGAGGTGACGCCAAGCTTGCCGCCGCGACTGCTCTCTGGTTCAGTCCGGAGCAGGCGCTTCTCTATTTCACTTACGCATCGCTGATCGGCGGCTTGCTCACCCTCGGCCTCCTGGAGCTGCGGACCTGGATGCTGCCGACCGCGCTGGTTCGGGTCCCCTGGATCGCCAGCCTCCATGATCGCAAGTCGGGGGTGCCCTACGGCGCGGCGATGGCGCCCGCCGCCTTGCTCGTCTTCCCGGAGACGGGCTGGTTGACGCACGCCGCTTTGTGAGCGGCGAGGGCAGGCTCCGCGCCTGGTGGTCCCGATCGGGAGATGCTCCCGCGCGACCGGCCCGCAATCCGGGTCATTAACCATCTTTTGACCTTTAGCCGCGACAGTGCCGGGATGACGCTGCGGTCCGCTTTGGACAATCGGGGCATTCACGATGAAGCTGTTTCGCGTGCTCGTACTGGTGGTGGCGCTGATCGCCGGCGGCGTGGCGGCTTACCTCGCGCTGAACCTGAGCCCGGCCAGTTCGCCGGCGCCCACCGTCGTGGAGCTTGCGCCGCAGATCCAGTCCCAGGATGTGCTGGTCGCGGCCGCCGACATCGGCCAGGGCCAGCGGGTCACGGCTGCGAATATCCGCTGGCAGCGGTGGCCCGACGAGGCGATGAACGCCGCCTATATCCAGAAGCAGGCGCGGCCCGACGCGCTGGAGACGCTGCAGGGCTCCGTGGTCCGCAGCCAGTTCATCGCCGGCGAGCCGATCCGCGAGTCGAAACTGGCGAACAAGGACAGCGGCTTCATGTCGGCGATCCTGCCGTCGGGCAAGCGCGCCATCGCGGTGCGGGTCTCGGCGCAGACCACCGCCGGCGGTCTGATCCTGCCCAACGACCGGGTCGACGTGATCCAGACGACGAGCCAGCAATTGACCCCGGAAGCGCCAGCCGAAACCGTCAGCCGGACGATTCTCACCAACGTCAAGGTGCTGGCGATCGACCAGACGGTCGACGATCAGTCCGGGGGCGGCGAAGGGGAAGAGGGGTCTGAAGGCGAGTCCGTCGTGGTGGGCAAGACCGCCACGCTGGAGCTCGATCCGGTCCAGGTCGAGACGGTCACCGCCGCGGAATCGTCGGGAACGCTGTCGCTGGCGCTGCGCAGCTTCATCGACACCGACGAAGTCGCGACGGCGCGCGAGGAGCGCCGAAGCGGCACGGTCAGAATCTTCCGCTCCGGCCGCCGCCAGACCGTGAACACCCAATGATTGGCCGGCCCCGCCGCCGAGGAGTGAATTGATGATCGCGCCAGCAAGAATCGACGCAGCTCTGCTCGCCGCCGTGCTTGCCGCCGCAACGCTCTTGGCGGCGCCGGCCTGGGCGCAAGGCTACCTGCAGCTGTCCGCCGGCGACGAAGTGCGGAACCGCCCGATCTATCTCGGCGTCGACAAGTCGATGGTGATCGAGCTGCCGCGCGCCGCCGGCGACGTGCTCGTCTCCAACCCGGCGATCGCCGACGCCGTGCTGAGAACCTCCCGCCGCCTCTATTTGATCGGCGTGAAGCTCGGCCAGGCGAACGTCTTCCTCTTCGACACGGCCGGCGAGGAGATCGCCAGCTTCGACATCTATGTGGAAGCCGATCTGACGGCGCTGAACCAGCTGCTCGCCGAGGCGATCACCGACGGCTATGTGCGCGCCGACGCGATGAACGGCAACATCGTGCTCCGCGGCCAGGTGGCCTCCGCCAGCTCGTCGGCCCGCGCGCAGGAGATCACCGTCGGCATGCTCCAGGGCTTCTCCGCCGGGACCGAGACGGAAGGCGGCGGTGAGGGCGGCGGGGGAGGCGGCGGCGGGTCCGAGGAGAAGCGCTTGGTGAACCTCCTCACCATCACCGGCGAGGAGCAGGTGGCGCTGAAGGTGACCATCGCGGAAGTGGAGCGAGAAGTTTCGAAGCAGCTGGGCATTAACCTGACTGCTGCTTTTGGTGACGGCGATGGGTTCGGGTTCA
>JACCSN010000076.1 GCA_013812985.1 Hyphomicrobiales bacterium
GCCTTGAAGCGTTCGTCGGCGTGAGCTGGGGTAGCTCGTCATGACGGATCACAGCCCGCATCAATGCGCGAGCATGTCGGCGCAATCGGCCACCGGAGAAAGTAGGGCCTGTTTGGTATTAAGCCGGCCGGCAGATAGAGCGCCCGCACTGCCCTAGTCGACCGTAAGTCTCGGAAACCCCGCCACTTTCTCTGCGGCGCGACGCTACACGGCGGAGAACGCGGACTGGCTGGCTGGGATAACGGGATTCGAACTCCGGAATGCTCCGATCTGAGCTGAGTGGAGGTGAACATTTAGCGCGGCGCACCGCCACCGAACGAGTGTTTGGCGACCCTGACCAGAAAGCACCAGAAAACGGCAAGTCCGGCTGTTCGGACTGGACTTGTGCTCCGAAAAGAGCGGTGCTGTTGCCCGTCGCCGAGCCCTCCAACGGCGACGAGCCCCGGCTTGTGCCCTCCGGGGCTTTGGGTGGTGGGAGAGGCGCGTGGTGCGCACTCCAGGAGGACCGCCCAATGCCAAAACCGAAGATCAACCGCAAGACCGCTCCCGCGGCGAATTCAACCGTTCTGCAGGAAAGCACTTCAGAGAGGAAGGCGAACGGTCAGGAAGCGCCACAGCCTGCTGATCATGCACAATCCAGCACGCCTGCACGGCCCGGCGGTAAGCTCGGCCTGATTGTTGATCGCCTGGCGAGAGACACGGGCGCAACGGCTGACGAGCTTGTGGAGGCCACAGGCTGGCAGAAACATACCGTACTGGGCGCGCTCAGTCGCCTGCGCTCACGCGGCTTTGCCATGCGACTGGAGGCACTCGACTACCGCAGGGCGTATCGGCTCGAGCGATCGGAGGATTGACCCGTGCACGGCCCCGAAACGCTGCACCCGCCTCGTCGGCACAACTCGTCTGCACTTGGTAATCTGAAAGGGGGCGTCGTCGCGCTGGAACAGCTGACCTATGCCCAATTGCAGTCTGAATGGCGGCGGCTCTATCGCTCGCATCCGCCTAAGAAGATAAGCCGGGATCTTCTCGAACTCGCGATCGCCTGGAAGCTGCAGGAGAAAGCGCTTGGCGGCTTGAGTGCGCCAGCCAAGCGACAGCTAATGATATTGGCGCAAGCGCTCAGCAACGGAGGCGATATCGCAAAACCCCGAACCGTGACGATGAAGCGCGGCGCGAGGCTGGTGCGCGAGTGGAATGGCGAGACCCACGATGTGCTGGTGCTCAATGACGGGTTCCGATGGCGTGGGCAGCACTGGCCCTCGCTGTAGGCGATTGCCCGCGCGATCACCGGGACACGCTGGTCTGGCCCGCGTTTCTTCGGACTGCACCAAAGCGGGAAGGATGACACGCTGACGGGCCGATCTCGTCCGAGAAAGGATCTGCAGGAGGCGGTCAATGAATAAGCGATCGTCTCCTCCTGGATGCAACAGGAGAGCCGGCGTCCGCTGCGCCATCTACACCCGTAAATCTTCCGAGGAGGGGCTGGAGCAGGCCTTCAACTCGCTGGATGCTCAGCGAGAAACCTGCGAAGCGTACGTCTTCAGCCAAAAGCATGAGGGCTGGATGGTGCTGCCGCAAATGTATGATGATGGCGGCTTCTCGGGCGGGAGCCTGGACCGGCCCTCGCTCAAGCGCCTGCTCGCCGACATTGCCGCCGGCATGATCGACACCATCGTGGTCTACAAGGTGGACCGACTGACCCGCTCCCTATCCGATTTCGCCAAGATCGTGGAGGTGTTTGAGAGGCACGGAGTGACGTTCGTCTCGGTCACACAGTCCTTCAATACCACGACGTCCATGGGGCGGCTGACGCTGAACATGCTGTTATCCTTCGCGCAGTTCGAGCGCGAGCTCGCAGGCGAGAGGATCCGAGACAAAATCGCGGCGTCGAAGCGGAAGGGCATGTGGATGGGCGGCTTGCCGCCGCTCGGCTACGACATCGTCGATCGCAAGCTGGTCATCAATGGGGATGAAGCGGAGATCGTCCGCCACATCTTTCGCCGCTATGCCGCGCTCGGCTCCGTGCGCCCCCTAAAGGAGGAGCTGGATAGCGCCGGCATCCTCAGCAAGTGTCGGCTGGACCGGTTTGGCCGGGAGAGTGGAGGCAAATCTCTGGCCAGGGGCGCACTCTACCTGATGCTCCAGAACCGCATCTATCGCGGCGAGATCGTCCATAAGCAGGCCAGCTATCCCGGAGAGCACGAAGCGCTCATCGATGAGGGGCTTTGGAATGAGGTCCACTCGCGGCTGGTGGCGAACCGGGTGGATCGCCAATCGGGCGCCAAGGCGGCCGAGCCCAGCCTGCTCGCCGGCCTGATGTACGACGAGGCGGGCGAGCGCATGACGCCGACGCATGCCAACAAGAGGGGAAGACGATACCGCTACTATGTCAGCCATAGCCTCATCAGGCGAGGACGGCCGAGCGGTGAGGATGTCGGCCGGCGGCTCCCCGCGGGAGAACTCGAGAGCGCGATCGAAGCCCGCATGATCAGCCTTCTTGGTGATGCGGGCGAAATCTGTAGCGCCGTCGAAGGGCCCGTGGCAGATGCGAGCTGTCGCGCTGCGATGATCAGGGAAGCCGCTAGGCTGGCCGCAAGCTGGTCGGAGCTGGCGCCCTCGGAGCGACGCTCATTGCTCCAGCGGCTGATTGAGCGGATCGAGATCCGGCGCGACAGTGTCACCGTTGCAATCCGGCGGGGGGCTCTCCTGTCCCTCCTCGCGCCGTCCAGAACGGCGCCAGCCACGGGCGGTGCTGCCGCCGATACGGCAGGCATCGTCCTGACGATAGCAATCCATCTCAGGTGCGTGGGCAAGGAAATGCGGCTCCTCATCGCGGGCTCTGGTGACGATCTGCACAAGCCGCCGGATCGGAGCCTGTTGCGCCTGCTCGGGCAGGCATACCGGTTCCAGGACATGGCGATGCGAGGAAACGGAAGATCGATTGGCGCCCTCGCCGAGGAAGCCGGGGTCAGCCCGTCCTACTTCACCCGCGTCCTCAAGCTCAGCTTTCTCTCCCCCAAACTGATCAGAGCGATCCTTGAAGGTCGCCAGCCCTCAAAGCTTAATGGCAAGCTCCTGACCCGCCAATCTGGCCAGCTTGCCAGGGATTGGGCGCTCCAGGCGGACCAGCTCGGCATTCACTAGCCTCGCCAGCAATATCTGACACTCATCGCCCGAACCTTGTGCGATCGCTGCCCTTTGCGCTTCTGACGAGGCGGTCGATGCAGGTCGGCGCTCCACGGCCAACCGGACCACCGGAAGCGGCCTAAGAGACTTCGGCCGGCTCAGGCGCCCGTTCCCGGACCCCTCTGCTCTCAACCCGCCTCGTGCGTCTGGAGGATTCTTTGCAAGTCCCCGGGCAAGTCGGGACAATTTCGAATCCACCGATGTCCGCAGAAATACAAGGTAAATCAGAGGTCTAGGCTTGGCTGAGGCGGTGGGATTCGAAACTCCGACTGGCTCCGACGTCAGGGTAGCTCCGCGTCGAGAATAGCGACCTCGTGGCACTTCAGCGTAATCG
>JACCSN010000088.1 GCA_013812985.1 Hyphomicrobiales bacterium
CGGCGTGCTGCTCGCCGGTCGGCGCGGGGATGCCGAAGCCCCAGGCCGGTGTATTGGCGGCGACGGCGGAGAGCATGTGCGGATCGATCTGGCCGAGATGGCTCATATCCGAGATGCCCGGGAAGAAGTCCTTGACGCCGATCGAGCTTTCGAACCGCCTAGCCATGTCGCGAGCAGCCTCCCGCACTGCCGCTTCCAGTCGCGTTCCCGCTCTCCCGCGGAGCTCGGTCGGCGGATAGGGCATGGATGCAAAGCCGATCACCACCGCCGGTCCGGTCCGGCGGCTCATGGTCCACAGGTGCTCCGTCAGGAGCCGGCACTGCTCCGGCACATCGAGCCCGCGCTTCGCCACGTCGCGGGCGCGCTCGTCGAAGCGGTTCGCCTCCTCCGGGTCGGCCGCCAGGACCTCGGCCCGCAGCTCGGCAAAGGTGAGGACCTTTATCGCGGCCGGCAGCTCCGGTTCCGCTCCCAGCGCCCGCGCGCGTTCGGCCAGCCGCCGAACCAGCTGGTCGGCGCTCGCGCGGCAGATTTCGCGGAACCGCGCCAGCACGTCCGCCGGGCCCGTCCGGTGCGTCATCACATTCCAATAGGCCCAGACCCGGTCCGGCGTGGTCACGTCATAGGCTGCCCGGTTGTCCTTGAGGCCGAGGAGCGTCGGCGGGGCCGCCAGCTCATCGCCCGTGCGGTCGGTCAAAGCTGGCGACCATTCCATGCCCGCCGCGATCTCCGCCGCCAGCGCTCCGGCGTTGAGGCCGCGCAGCGCGTTGGAGGCATGCACCGCCTGCCCCACGACAAGCGCGCTGGGCAGAAACTTGCCGATCGTGTTCAGTGCGATCGAACGCCCTCCGCCGCCGTCGCCGTCGTCGACTTGCGAATCGAGGTTGATCGCCGCTTCGAAGCGCAGCCCGAAGCGGCGGGCGATCTCGGGCAGCTCGGCCGCGGCGCTCCGCGCCCCCGCCGAATTCGCCTCCTCGTCGGGGACGGCCAGGAACAGCACGTTGCCGGGCCGTTCGGCCACGCCGGCAAACGCCTCCAGCGCCGCGAGGCCGGCGGCGAGCCCGCTTTTCATGTCGAGCATGCCGCGCCCTGGCAGGAACTCGCCGCTCTCCAGATCGGCAAGGGCGAGCCGTTCGGCAGGCGTGGCGGCGCTCCTGGCCAGGCGCTTTCGGAGCGCCTCGCGGAGCTCACGCGGTTGCGTCGCCAGGTGACACAGGTCGCCATAATCGTCGACACGCACCGTATCGAAATGGCCGGTGAGGATCACGGTGCGGGCGCCCTCTCCGCGCAACAGCGCGGCCACCGAAGCGCGACCGAGCGGATCATCCGGTACGGGAATGAGCCACACCGCATCCGGATCGGCGGCGAAGATCGGCAACGCTGCCAGGCGGTCGCGGAGCGCTAGCGCGAAGGTCGCCTCGTCCGCCGTGCCGTTCACGCTCGGCATGGCCACCAGCTCGAACGTCCATTCGGCGGCCCGTGCCGCCAGCGCCTTGTTCACGTCGGACTCCGATTTTCCCGGTTGTGCCAAAGCCATCGCCTGTCCTACTCCACCTCGGAGCAATCCTTGCGTCCAGGAAGCGCCATATGCAGCTCGTCGCCGTCACGATCTTCCCACTAAAGGGCGCGCGCGGCATAGCCGTGCCGGCGGCGGACATGGAACCGCGCGGCCTGAAGGACGACCGGCGCTGGATGCTGGTGGACCCGCGCGGCCGCTGCGTCACGCAGCGCGAAATGCCGGCACTCGCCCGCCTTGTCGCCGAGCCCATTCCGCAAGGCATCCGCCTGTCGTTCGACGGCGACGCCGCCGAGATCGAGGTTCCCAGCGCCGAGGCTGACCGGATTCCCGTCACGATCTGGAACAGCTCCCTTCTCCTGCCGGAGGCGAAGCCGGCCGCGAAGTGGCTCAGCCGCGCCTTCGCTCAGCCGCTCGGGCTCGTCTTTCAGCCTGACGACGCGCGACGCCCGGTGGAAGATCATGCCGAAGACATCGACGAGGTCAGCCTTGCCGACGGGTTCCCGATCCTCATCGTCACCACCGCCTCGTTCGAGGCGCTTCGGCGCGAGGTCGGTCCCGATCTCCTCATGTCGAGGTTTCGGCCGAACCTCGTCATCGACGGCGCCGCCGCGTGGGAGGACGATGGTTGGGCAAGCATCCGCGTCGGCGCAGTCGAGATGGACGTGGTGAAGCCTTGTCCCCGCTGCGCGGTGACGACCGTCGATCAGGAGCGCGGCGTCTTCGCCGGCGACGAGCCGCTCGCGACGCTCCGCCGCATCCGCATGTCGGGCGACCGGCGGGTCGTGGGCGTGCTGTTCGGCTGGAACGCCATCCCGCGCCGGCTCGGAACGGTGCGGGTCGGCGACACGGTTGAGGTCATCGGCGCGCGCGAGCCTTGGCCAATCCGTCCGGAACGCCACGCCGAAATGGCTTGAGAGCCGCTTAATCCCGAAAAATGTCGCGCGGCGGCGAAGCGCGGCCGCCGGCCAGGCCGAGATCGCGGCGCAGGTGATCGGACAGGCTCTCTATATCGAGCTTCTGCGTTTTCGCCGGACGCAATCCGGCTAGCCAGCGCGACAGCGGCGGCGGCCAGACGGCGGCGCGCAGCGGCTCGCGATAGAAATGCACGCTCATTGGTCCGCTCCTCAGCTTATGGCCTGCGCTCTATCTGCGCGCTGCGGGCCGGCCTTTCCAACCAATGCTCAAGGGGGTAGCATAAGGGCTGCTTAT
>JACCSN010000098.1 GCA_013812985.1 Hyphomicrobiales bacterium
GAGCTCTTGCGATTGTGCGAGCGCCGGTCCGCTGGACGCGAACGCCGCGATCGACGCCATCAAAAAGAATCTTGTTTTCATGCTGGTCTCCCCTTTGTTCCGGCGACGCCCCGGATGAACCGCCCCTGCCGAGCCCATCACGGGTCCGTAAGCCGCGTTCTTGAACCTTCCGTGTCGGCCGATTCAGGTCACTGCGCGCCCTGCGAAAGGCAGGCGCACCCACCTGAGAGCGCTTTATAGCAGTCTTAAGGCGAGCGCGCCGGTTTCACCAGCCGTCCACGAGGCGATTTGTGACGGTATCATAACAAGTCGAGAGGCCGATTGGGCCTGGCTCGATTGCGGAGAACAAAAGGCAGTGTGGCTCAGCGTCGACGACGACTCCGCCGCGTCAGGAACCGCTGCACCAAACGCAGAACGATGAGGTTACGAAACATTCTGAACATTGCAGGTCTCCAGCAAAGCGGCAGCGAACACGAACGGAGGTTTAAAAACGGACGCCCGGATCCAGCGGGCGGCCCGGAACCACGTCCGGCTCCGAACCGGGAAGCCCCGGATCGGCGATGCCTGGATCGTCGACGGGATAGGGCGTGCGCGGGCCGGTGGGGCCGGGTTCCGGCGTCCGGCCAGGCTCGTCCTCTCTCGGCTTCCCATCCGGCGCGTCGCCGCCCGGGCCGCCGCTGGCGAGCATGATACGACAACTCGTTTCCGAAGCACCGGGCGGCATCGCCGACTCCCTTGTCTCATGACGGTTATCAACCGGATGCGCGCCCAGGAAGTTCCGCGTTGCGCCAAGGCAACGCCCAGCCGCCAATCACGACCCGCCGCAGCCCGCCCGTGTTCTCGGCGCAATGCCGCCACGAACCGGCCATAGCGCGCTCGGGAACCCGACGGGAAACATGGATGATATTGCGTATGTGCCTGCGTCTGATTGGAGCTTTGAGCCTGATCGCGACCCTTGGCGCGTGCACGGCGGCGCAGCCCGGCGCCCAACGGGCCGCCTCTGCCGAACCGCGGCAGCTGCGGGAGATATCGCCGGGTCCGGCGGATGGGAGCGCTCGATACGAGGGGCTGATCGCGAGTTACGCCGAGGAGAACGGCGTGCCGCTGCCGCTCGCTCACGCCGTTGTTCAGCTGGAGAGCGGCTACAACGCGCGGGCGCGGGGGCGCGGCACGGTCGGACTCATGCAGATCAAGCCGGCCACGGCGCGCGGCATCGGGTATCGCGGCTCCACGGACGCCCTTTACGACCCGGCGACGAACCTCCGTTGGGGCATGAAGTATCTCGGCGGCGCCTACAAGCTCGGCGGCGGCGAAACCTGCGCGACGGCGCTCCGCTACCAGGGCGGCCACCGCGCGACGCGCATGAGCGCCGCATCGCGCCGCTATTGCGCCGAGCTGAAGCGGATCATGGCGCGCGGCAGCGGGTGATCCGCGCCGATGGTTGATCAGCTGGCTTGGCCGCGCCTAACGTCATGACGTGTCACATAAGCGCCATCCGACGATCACCTGCTTGACGCACTGCGTCGCCATGGATCAGCCTTGGTGAAATTCACCTGGAGGCATCTGGATGAGAAAAGCTCTGTCAATCGCGGCCAGCTTCGCGTTGGCCGCTGGCGCCGCGCAGGCGCAAGAGGCCGCCGCCGCCGAACCCGACGCGATGGCTTCGGAAATGGTGGTCGAGTTTGCCATCCCGGAGGCCAATCAGGGGATTGGCGTCGACGGCAAGCATTTCTACGCAATCGACAACCATACGATCGCCAAATACGACAAAGCCACGGGCGCGAAAGTAGACAGCTGGGACGGCGGCGACGACGGCCCGGTGAAGCATCTCGACAGCGCCGTGCTGGTGGACGGCAAGCTCTACGCCGCGCATTCGAACTATCCGGAATGGCCGATGACCAGCTCGGTGGAGGTTTTCGACGCGGCGACGCTCGACCACATCGACACGCATTCCTTCGGCATCGACCGGGGCTCCTTCACCTGGCTCGACTTCCACGACGGCGCGTGGTGGGGCGGCTTCGCCAATTACAATCGCGTCTTCGAGCGGAGCCCCGTCGCCTACGGCAACAAATACAACACGCAGGTGGTCCGCTTCGGCGACGACTGGCGGATCGCGGAAGCCTGGATCCTGCCCGACCCGGTGCTCGAGAAATTCGAGGACATGAGCAATTCGGGCGGTTCCTGGGGCCCCGACGGCAAGCTCTATTTGACCGGGCACGACCCCGCCGAGGCCTATGTCATGGAGCTGCCGGAGGCCGGCTCGATCCTGAAATGGGTCGCCACCGTGCCGTTGAAGAACACCGGGCAGGGCATCGCCTGGGACCGTTCCACGCCGGACATGATCTACGGCATTATCCGCGGCGAAAGCGACGCGGATAACCGCGTGACCGCCAACAGGGTGGTGCTGACGACCCAAAAGGCCG
>JACCSN010000101.1 GCA_013812985.1 Hyphomicrobiales bacterium
CTCGACATGCGCGCCGGCCTCCTCAAACGCTAGAACGGCCTTGTCGACGATTTCGGTCACCTTGGGATCGATCGGGAAGATACCGAAATCGCGCGTGTAGCCGATCTTCATCCCGGTGAGCGGCCGCTGCAGCGCGGCGGTGAAATCTTCGTCGGTGTCGATGCTGAACGGATCGCGTGAATCGTAACCGGCGAGCGCGTTGAGCGACAAGGCGGCGTCCTCCACGGTGCGGGTGATCGGGCCTTCGAAGATAAAGGGATTCGTATGCCCGAACCCGTTCGGCCGCCCGATGACCGGGACGCGCCCGAACGAGGCCTTGTAGCCATAGACTCCGCACCAGGAGGCCGGGATGCGTATCGAGCCTCCGCCGTCGGTGCCCTCGCAGATTGGCAGAAAGCCTGCCGCGACCGCCGCAGCGCTGCCGCCGGATGAGCCGCCGCTATTTCGTGTCAGGTCGAACGGGTTGCAGGTCGGACCGAACAGGTGATTATCGCAGACGCCGCGGAAACCGAAGGTCGGGCTGTTCGTGCGGCCGACAATGATGGCACCGGCGCGCTCCGTGCCTCCGGTGAAGGCGCAGTAGCCGTCCATCACATAATCGCGCAGGGTGCGGATGCCGCCGAAGGTGCTCACCCAGCCCGGTTTGAAGTCGAACAGGTCCTTGATGGCGATCGGCACGCCGTGCAACGACCCGAGCGCAGCCCCGCGCAGCACAGCCAATTCGGCGTCCTGGGCGGCTTTGCGCGCCTCGTCGAAATACGGCAGGACGACCGCGTTGATCCTGGGATTGCCCGCTTCAATGCGGGAAATGGCCTGTTCCACCGCTTCAACCGGCGAAATCTGCTTGCGGCGGATCCGCTCCGCCAGGCCGGCCGCCGTCTCGTCCCTGAAGTTCCCCGATGCCCCCATCACAACCCCGCAATCAGCAGCCAATTTCGCCCGGGTCACCCACCCCGCAGCGCCCGCACCTCGTCGACGAGCCCCTGCACGCGCGCCAGCTCCACCTCGTTCCACCACACGCCGCCCCGCTTCAGGCTCGACCCGACAACGGCGCCGTCGAGAGCGCCCAGGATGACCCTGGCATTCTCGCGTGTCACCCCGCTTCCCGCGATTATCGGCAGCTTGGTTCCTGAGCGGATTGCTTTAATCTCCTCCGCCGGCACGGAATCGCCGGTGCGGTTGCCTGTCGCGATCGCCACGTCGGCGTCGTAGAACTCCACATCGCGGGCCTGCTCGGAAACCGCCCGGTCGCCGACGATGGCGTGCGCCCCGTGCTTCACATGGACATCGGCGAAGATCGCCACGGATTCCGCGCCGATCTGCTTGCGGTAGCGCAGCGCGCGGCCGCTCTCGCCCTGCATGATCCCCTCGTTGCTGACATAGGCGTTGACCCACTGATTGACGCGGATGAAGCGCGCTCCCGTTGCCTTGGCGATGGCCAGCCCGCCGATGGCGCTGTTGGCCAGCAGGTTCACGCCGAACGGCAGCTGAACGGCTTCGCTCACCGCCTTCACTAACACCGCCATCCCAGCGATGATTTCGGGGCCGATTTCGTCGGGCTGGAGGAAGGGGATGTCGCCGTGGTTCTCGATGATGAGCCCATCCATGCCGCCCTGCGCATAGGCCTGCGCGTCCTGAACCGCGCGGCGGACGATCGCGTCCATGGCCTCGTCCCGGTAACGCGGCGTGCCCGGCATCGGCGCGCAGTGGATGTCGCCAATCAGCGGCTTTTCGGCGCCGAAGAGGCGCTGCAGGATTCCGTTCTCGCCCGAAGTGGCGGTCATGCTCGGTTCTCCTGTCGCGTCCTGGCCAACACGTCGGCCAATCGCCCATCGCGTTCGCTGGCTGTTGGACGCCGAGTCGCGAGCGCGCCGCGCGCTTCCACGACATAGGATGCGGAAACGGTGGCCATGGCTGCGCATTCCGCGACCGGGCGGCCGGCGACAAGGCCCGCCAAGAAACCACCGCTATAGGAGTCCCCTGCCCCTGTCGTATCCACGACGTCGGCGGCGAAGATCGGAACGCGGTGGAGCACCGATCCGCCGGCTTCGCAGACAATCGAGCCGCCATCGCCGAGTTTGGCTGCGACGTGGCAGGTCGCGCGCCGCGCCTGCTCGACCACCCACGACTCCATGTCGGCGGGCGCCCAGAGTCGCTCGATTTCGGCATCGCTGGGGAGAAAGGCGGTGACGCCGTGCAGGAATGCCAGGTCGCGGTAGCCGCTCGGATCCACATAGGCATCGGCGAGCAGGTCGAGCGTCACGACCGGCCGGCTCGGAAGCGTCGTCAATCTTTTGATGTTGGCGAGGGTGCTGGCCGAGCCCTGCGGTGCAATATGGTAGCCGCGCGCCGACTGCCGATAGAGGTCCGGCAAGGGGCCGCGGCCCGCATCCATTTCGGTGGCGCTGGAGGAGGAGAGTTTTGGGATCTGCTGCTTGTCGGTGTCGTTCTCGTGCAGGATCCAGAGCTGCAGGCCGTTGCCGTTGATAGGGGTTACGCCCGTCGCGTCGAAGCCGTGCTCTTCGAGCGCCGCCTGCACCTCATCCAGATAGGGCCGCCCCGTGACCGAATGGATGCCAACGCTGTCGCTCCAGATCTGCGCGCCGATCGCCGCATAGAGCGCGCCGCCACCCGGCACGTCCTTGTCGTAGGTGCCGTCGGGGAGGACGATGTCGTCAAGCGTCAGCCAGCCGACGGTGACGAGGTCGCTCATCGCTCCGCCTCGAAAAGCTGCGCGGTGAGCTCGCGGTAGAGGGGCGCCAGCACGGAGGCATAAATCAGGCTTTTCGACAGGTGCACCACGTCCTGAAGGTTGGCGCGCGGCTCACCCTTGTCGAAGTGGCGGTTGAAGCCGGGAAAGCCGAGGAGGAGGATGTTGGGGGTCTTCAAGAGCACGCTGACGTCGTCGCTGCGCGACGTATAGGCATTGTTGGATTCCTGAATCCTCACGCCCACCTCAGCCGCCACCTCGGCGAAGCGACGGGCCAGCACGTAGAGATGCGGCGGCGTGACCGCGCCGCGGGCGAGGCTGGCGAATTCGGCGAGCACCGCGCCTGATCCGAGCCGGGTGGAGTTCTCAACGCCGGAACGCGTATCTGCGTCGGGCTCGCCGCCGGCCTGCTGCACGTCGGCGATGATGGCGAGATCGGGCGTCGGCATCAGGTTGACGATGCGGCTGCCGCCGCGGCCCATGACCTGGCTGCCGGCGCCTGGCGGCCCCTCCTCCTCGTCGGGGAAGGCGATGAGTGCTTCCACACCGGCCCGCGCCAGGACGGGGGCGGCGACGGCCAACGCCGCCACCCCGCCCGCATTGTCCATATGGCCGATGAAGCTGCCGTCCGCATTGGTCTCGCGATAGGGCGTGAAGAACACGACCCGGTCGCCGGCGCTCAGTTGCGCATCCGGGAAGGCTGGGCGGAAGAACGGGACGCCCGCTTCCGCCACAAGCTCGCCTTCCGCCAAGAGCACATAGCGGTTGCTGGCGAGATCGTAGCGATAGGCGCGGGCGGGGCGCACCCCGTCGCCGATCAGGTGGTAGCAGAACGGCACCAGCGGATAGCGGTCGCCGGTTTTCGGCTGAAGCAGGTAGCTCACCGTATCGAGGTGAGCGAAATACCACAGCGGCTTGGCGATCTCCGGCGCACCGGTCAGGATCGCGGTGCTGCCGGTCCTCTCAAAATCCTCCCTGAGGTGGAGGCCCGGCTCGTCCAGCACGCCATCGCCACGCAGAAGCGCTTTCAGCACCGGGGTGCGGAACGCGCTCGCGGCGGTGGAGGGTGCCGGGGTGTCGCAAAGCTGCGCGAGATACCGCCGCACCCGATCCGTGGTGATGTGCGCGTCTACAAGCGAACGCAACGCCGCCATTGCGGCCTCAAGCCGCTGGATCAGTGCGGCGCCTTCGGGCCTGTCGCTGGATTCGGAGAGCTGCACGGATCGCTATCGGGCCCGGTTGGACCGACTCATCACATAGACGGCGATCACAATGAGCGCGCCCTTGAAGAGCTGCTGCACGAAGGGGTCGACGCCGGTGAGGTTGAGGATGTTAGCCAGAATGCCGATGATCAGCGTTCCGATGAAGGTGCCGAACACCGAGCCCTTGCCGCCGAACAGCGAGGTGCCGCCGACGACGACGGCGGCGATGGCGTCAAGCTCGTAGCCCGTGCCGGCGATCGGCGTGCCGACGCTGAGCTGGGAGGAATAGACCAGCCCGGCGAGCGCGGCAAGAAAGCCGCTAACGACATAAACGAGCGTCTTGTAGCGGCGCACCGGGACACCGGAGAGGCGCGCCGCGTCCTCGTTGGACCCCATGGCATAGATGCTGCGCCCGAACGGGGTCATCACCAGGATGATTGCGCTGACGATCAGCGTGGCGAGCAGGAACAGGGCCGGGATGGGCAGGCCGAGGATGTAGCCGTTGCCGACGTCGTAATAGGCCTCGTTGAGAATGGCGATCGGCGTGCCGCCGGTGTGGATGAAGGCGAGCCCGCGCGCGAAGGACAGCATGCCCAGCGTCATGATGAAGGCCGGTATGCGCGCATAGGCGATGCCGATGCCGTTGACCAGGCCGGCGGCGACGCCTGCCATGAGCCCGAGAGGAATGGCCACCGCCATGCTGTGTCCCTCCAGGAATGAGGCGAACAGCACGACCGAGAGGCCGAGAATGGCGCCGACGGACAGGTCGATGCCGGCCGTCAGGATGACGAAGGTCTGGCCGACGGCGAGGATGCCGACGATGGCCACCTGGCGCAGGATGTTGAGCAGGTTCGGTACGGTGAGGAAGCGGTCGGAGACGAGGCTCGCCACGACGATCAGCG
>JACCSN010000120.1 GCA_013812985.1 Hyphomicrobiales bacterium
GTCGAGAACGTCTGGCAGTTCATGCGCGACAATTGGCTGTCGAACAGGGTCTTCGATTCCTACGATGACATCGTCGCCCATTGCAGCGATGCCTGGAACAAGCTCGTCGATCAGCCCTGGAGGATCATGTCCATCGGCATCCGTGAATGGGCCAATGGGTGCTGATCACCGCGGGTTGGTATTACGCTCCCTTCCAACTTTCTCGAAGCGCGCATAGGGCCTCTCACCCTACCGCCATGCTAACCGGCTCGAAGGGCGGGACCAACACCAGTCTTACTGACAATGGTTTACGCGAAAGTAACCACAAACCCGCAGGATGGCGATGCGCGCCCCCAAAGGCAGCCTGGAGCGGAAGGTTCAACCATGTATATGCAAGTTTGCGTCGCAATGTTGTGTTTCTTCGTAAGCGGTACATCCGCGCTGGCGCATGGAAAAAGTTCTCAAGAGGTCAGCATCTCGGTCGATATTTCATTGAATCGCATGACGGTGCACGTAGGAAAGGAGAAGCGATACACATGGGACGTGGCGACCGGGCCGGGGCGATCCACAAGAGCCGGCGCGTTCAAGGTGCAGTCGCTTGATGCCGACCATTATTCAAGCATATACAATAACGAACCAATGCCTCACTCAATTTTCTATGACGGAAACCGGGCTATTCACGGCACGAAGAAGAAACTCGATGGACATAAGACTCATGGCTGTATCGCTTTGACTCGCCGGAATGCGGAAGAATTGTTTACGCTCGTTAGCCGCCACAGAGGAACGACAAGAATTATTGTTGAACAATAGGCGCGCAAATCAGATAAATGGCGCCCACGCGTCGTGGCGAGCGTAAGCAGGTCCGCATCTAGCTTCCCCTTAGAGCCGCGTGTCGACTTCAATCCTTCGCGCCGGCCCCAAGGCGCAGATCGCCTTTGGGAATCGTCCAGGGCGGGAGAAAGTAGCTAGCTGTCCACCCCTGTTTATTGGCCTTCGGTTGGACACTTCGGGAGTCTCTAACCAGCTAAGTGCTTGATTTAATTGGTGCGCCCTACGGGAATCGAACCCGTGTTTCCGCCGTGAAAGGGCGGCGTCCTAGACCGCTAGACGAAGGGCGCTGGCGGGCCGCCTTATAGGCGGAGCCTTGCGGCGCGACAAGGCGGGAAAGTGGCGGGGCTCGATTTAGGAACCCCGTGCCGGCTCGAACGGCTCACCAGCGGCCGGTATTCTGCATCGAAGCCCAAGGCTCCTCGCGCGGCAGCGGCCCGCTTTTCTGCAGGAGCTCGATCGAGATGTTATCGGGCGAGCGCACGAACGCCATGTGGCCGTCGCGCGGCGGGCGGTTGATCGTCACGCCGCCCTCCTGCAGGCGCCGGCAGGTCTCGTAGATGTTGTCGACTTCGAACGCCAGGTGGCCGAAATTGCGGCCCTCTCCGTAATTCTCCGGATCCCAGTTATAGGTCAGCTCCAGGAGGGGCGCGCTCGCCTCGCGGCCCGAGGATTCGTCCGCAGGGGCCGCCAGGAAGACCAGCGTGAAGCGGCCGCCCTCGTTCTCGATGCGCCGGACTTCCGTCATTCCGAGCTTGCCGCGATAGAAGTCGAGGGACTGGTCGATGTCGGTGACGCGCACCATCGTATGCAGATATCTCATGGAGGCTCCTTTGCTGGCGGGAGAACATACGGAAGCGGCCGTCTCAGGCAACGATGAAATCGACAGGCTGCGCGGTTTGATCGAGGCCGCCCGGCGCATCGTCGCGCTGACCGGCGCGGGGATTTCGACGGAGTCCGGCATTCCGGATTTTCGCGGTCCCGGCGGGACCTGGAGCCGAATCAAGCCGATCACCTATGACGAATTCGTCGCCTCCGAGGCGGCGCGTCTGGAGGATTGGCAGCGACGCTTCGTCATGAACGAGAATTTCGCCCGCGCCACGCCCAATGACGGCCATGTCGGGGTGGCTCGGCTGTGGGCGGAGGGGCGGGTCAAGGCGGTGATCACGCAGAATATCGACGGGTTGCATCAGCGCGCCGGCCTGCCGGCCGAAAGTCTGATCGAGATCCATGGCAACGCGACCCACGGGCGCTGCCTCGATTGCGAGTCTGACATGGATCTCGGCGCCGCCCGCCGAATGATCGAAGCGACCGCCGCCTCGCCGCGCTGCGTCTGCGGCGGCCTGGTAAAAGCGGCGATCATCTCGTTCGGCCAGCGCATGCCCGAAGTGGCGATGCAACAGGCCTGCGAGCATGCCGCCGCCGCCGACCTCTTCATGGTGATCGGCTCGTCGCTCCAGGTCCGGCCGGCCGCGACGCTGCCGCTCATCGCAAAGCGCGCCGGGGCGCGGCTTGTGATCATGAACGCCGAGGCGACACCGCTCGACGGCGTCGCCGATCTGCTTGTGCGGGAGCGGATCGGGGCGGTGTTCCGGAGCCTATGTTCACAAACTGTTAATTAGTGACCGAGCGATCCGTTACTGTGGCAAAATTGTGTGTAATGTGGCCGGGATGCAATGCTATCCTCAGTCGAATCGAAGGGCTGCGCGCGGCTGGAACGCAGCTTCGACGAAGACGCGGGCTCGGATGGAGTCGAGCATATGGGGGCCAAAACGACTGCCGAAATCACGCCCGACATGCCATTGCAGGAAGAGGCTCCTGTCGATCTTGTCGAGATTTCCGGCGTCATCAAGTGGTTCGATGTGGCGAAGGGTTATGGCTTCGTGGTGCCTGACGACGGCACGCAGGACATCTTGCTGCACGTGAGCTGCCTGCGGCGCGACGGGTTCCAGACCGCTTACGAAGGCGCGCGCATCGTTTGTGAGGTGCTGGACCGGCCGAAAGGCCTGCAGGCCTTCCGCGTCCTGTCCATGGACGAGAGCACGGCGACGCATCCTTCGCAAATGCCGCCGACCCGGCAGCGCTCGGCCGTCGTGCCGACGAGCCCGCTCGTGCCGGCGACGGTGAAGTGGTTCAACCGAATGCGCGGCTATGGATTTCTGAGCGAAGGCGAGGGCACAGCGGACATTTTCGTCCACATGGAGACGCTGCGCCGCTTCGGCATCACGGAACTCAGGCCGGGCCAAACGGTGCTGGTG
>JACCSN010000123.1 GCA_013812985.1 Hyphomicrobiales bacterium
CCTTGATTCTGTGCACAATTCGCCTTAAAGGCTTTTTGCGAACGATTTGCAATTGCATTGACTCGAGGGGATAGAGGCCGTAATGAACGGCAGCAGGCTGCGTCCTCTCAGGTCGCCTTCGCAGTCCACAACCGACGGGCTCCTCATGAAGAGACTTCGCCTTTTCCTCTCGGTCGGTGCGCTGCTCTGGCCGGCGCACGCGCTCGCCCAGGCTGAAGCAGACGATTTCAAGGTCGTCACCACCTTCACGATTATTGCCGACATGGCGCGCAATGTGGCCGGCGACGCGGCAATCGTGGAATCCGTGACCAAGCCTGGCGCCGAGATCCACAATTACCAGCCGACGCCGCGCGACATCATCCGCGCTCAGGACGCGGACCTGATCCTCTGGAACGGCTTGAACCTCGAGCTCTGGTTCGAGCGGTTTCTCGGCAACCTGCGCGATGTCCCAAGCGCCACGGTGACGGACGGCGTCCAGCCCATGGGCATTTCCGAGGGGCCGTACAGCGGCAAGCCGAACCCGCATGCCTGGATGTCGCCGAGCGACGCCTTGATTTATGTCGATAACATCCGTGACGCGCTTGTGGAGCACGACCCGGAGAACGCCGAGGCGTATGGGCGCAATGCGGCCGACTACAAGGCGCGCATCGAGGCGACGGTCGCGCCGATCCGGGCGCAACTCGACGCCATTCCCGAAGCGCGGCGCTGGCTGGTGACCAGCGAGGGCGCCTTCAGCTATCTCACCCGCGACTTCGGGCTGAAGGAGCTTTACCTTTGGCCGATCAACGCCGACCAGCAGGGCACGCCGCAGCAGGTGCGGAAAGTGATCGACGCGATTCGCGCCAACAGCATCCCGGCGATCTTCTCCGAAAGCACGATCTCGCCCAAGCCGGCCGAGCAGGTGGCCCGCGAGACCGGCGTCAGATATGGCGGCGTCCTTTATGTCGATTCGTTAAGCGAGGAGGGCGGGCCGGTCCCCACCTATATCGATCTGCTGCGCGTGACCTCGGAGACGATCGCCAGGGGTTTGGCCGAATGAACGCAGCGCCGGCCGCCGAATACCGTCGTGACGGGAGCGCGGGAACGGGCATCGCCGTCCGCAACGCCACGGTCACCTACCGGAACGGCCACACGGCGCTCATGAACGCCAGCTTCGATATCCCGACCGGCACCATCACCGCGCTGGTCGGAGTCAACGGCAGCGGCAAGTCGACCTTGTTCAAGGCGATCATGGGCTTCGTTCCCGCCTCGGGAGGTTCGATCTCGATCCTCGGCGACAGCGTCCATTCCGCGCTGAAGCGCAACATCGTCGCCTATGTCCCGCAGAGCGAGGACGTCGACTGGGATTTTCCCGTCCTCGTCGAGGACGTCGTCATGATGGGCCGTTACGGGCACATGAACTTCCTGCGCATCGCCAGGCGCGCCGACCACGCGGCCGTTGACGTGGCGCTGGAGCGCCTCGACATGAGCGCCTTCCGCAAGCGCCAGATCGGCGAGCTTTCCGGCGGGCAGAAGAAGCGCGTTTTCCTCGCCCGCGCGCTCGCCCAGGACGGGCGCGTGATCCTGCTCGACGAGCCCTTCACCGGCGTCGACGTGAAGACCGAGGACGCCATCATCAAGCTCCTGCGGGCGCTCCGCGACGAAGGCCGCGTGATGCTGGTCTCCACCCACAATCTCGGCTCGGTGCCGGAGTTCTGCGACCGCGCGGTGCTGTTGAACCGCACCGTTCTTGCGGCCGGCCCGACGGAGCAGGTCTTCACGCAAGCGAACCTGGAGAAGGCGTTCGGCGGCGTGCTGCGGCATTTCAACTTCGATATCGCCGGCCCGGCCGGCCAGCGCGCGACCGGCGTGCTGTCCGACGATGAGCGGCCGTTTGTCGTCTATGGCGGGGATGTCCGGGCGGCGAGCGCCGCCGCCGCCGCCGCGGTGGAAGCCAAGGCGCAGGACGAAGCGGGGGCATGAGCGCGCTCGTGGAGCCTTTCGCCTACGGCTACATGGTGAACGCCATGTGGGTGAGCGCGCTGGTCGGCGCCACCTGCGCCTTCCTCTCCGCTTTCCTGATGCTCAAGGGCTGGTCGCTGATCGGCGACGCGCTGTCCCACTCGATCGTGCCGGGCGTGGCGGGCGCCTACATGCTCGGCGTGCCATTCTCCCTCGGCGCCTTCATCGCCGGCGGGCTCGCCGCCGGCGCCATGCTGTTCCTCAATCAGCGCACCAAGCTGAAGGAGGACGCGATCATCGGGCTGATCTTCACCTCGTTCTTCGGCCTTGGCCTCTTCATGGTGTCGCTGTGGCCGACCTCGGTGAATATCCAGACGATCGTCTTGGGCAACATTCTCGCCATCACGCCCGCCGATACGATCCAGCTCGTCATCATCTCGGGCGTGTCGCTGACGATCCTCTTCGCCAAGTGGAAGGACTTGATGGTGACCTTCTTCGACGAGAACCACGCCCGCTCGATCGGCCTCAGGCCGTCCGTCCTGAAGGTGCTGTTCTTCACCCTCCTTAGCGCCTCCACGGTCGCCGCGCTGCAGACCGTCGGCGCCTTCCTCGTCATCGCCATGGTGGTGACGCCTGGCGCCACGGCCTATCTTTTGACGGACCGGTTCCCGCGGCTGATCACGATCAGCGTGGCGATCGGGGCGCTGACCAGCTTCGTCGGCGCCTATTCGAGCTACTTCCTCGAC
>JACCSN010000161.1 GCA_013812985.1 Hyphomicrobiales bacterium
TCGCGGTCGGCGATATCGATCTGGGTGAGCCCAGCCGCATGGGCAGCGTCGCGTGCAACGTTCCCGGCGCTTTCGCCATGACGAACTACCCAGAGGCGGATTGGCCAACGTTGTTGCATCGGAAGAGTTCCTGTTAGCTGTAGCCGCTCAGCCTTGCACGAAGCGTAAGTCGACAATCTGAGGGGTCCGGATTAGCATCACAGATCGGAGCTTGAGAGGTCAGGCGAACAGCTCTTTGTGCTGTTCACGAAGGACGTTCTTCTGCACTTTGGCCATGGTGTTGCGCGGCAGTTCGTTGGCGATGATCACCCGTTTGGGGAGCTTATAGTTGGCGAGGCGCCCGCGGAGCGCTTCGATAATCTCGGCTTCCCGCAGGGATGCATCCGGTTCAAGTACGACCACGGCAGTCACCGCTTCGCCGAAATCGGGATGCGGAACGCCGATCACGGCGCTCTCCAGGACTCCCGGCAGGCCATCGATCTCAAGCTCGACCTCCTTCGGGTAGACATTGTAGCCGCCGCTAATCACCAGATCTTTTCCGCGCCCGAGTATCCAGACATATCCACGCCCATCGATCTTGCCCAAATCGCCGGTGATGAAGAAGCCATCGCGGCGAAACTCGGCGCGTGTCTTTTCCGGCATGCGCCAGTAGCTGGCGAAGACGTTCGGCCCGCGCACCTCGATCGCGCCGATCTCGTCCGACGCCAGCTCGCGTCCGGTCTCGGGATCGCATATCCGGACCTCGACGCCGGGGAGTGGCAGCCCGACCGAGCCGGGCACGCGATCCCCATCATAAGGGTTCGACGTGTTCATGCTGGTTTCGGTCATGCCGTAGCGCTCCAGGATGGCGTGACCGGTTCGCTCCTGAAACGCTCGGTGCGTGTCGGCCAGAAGCGGCGCGGAGCCGGAGACGAACAGCCGCATCCGCGCCGTCGCCTCCCGGGTCAAACCCGGATGCTGCAGGAGCCGCGTGTAGAAGGTCGGCACGCCCATCAGAACGCTCGCCTCCGGCATCCAGGCGAGCACTCCGCCGGGGTCGAATTTCGACAGGAAGATCATGCCGGCACCGGCCATGAGCGTCACGTTCGTCGCGACGAACAGACCGTGAGCATGGAAAAGCGGCAAAGCGTGGATGAGCACGTCATCCAGCGTGAATCGCCATGTTTCGACCAAAGCCTGTGCATTGGAGCGAAGGTTCTCGTGACTCAGCATGGCGCCCTTGGACCGCCCGGTCGTGCCGGAGGTGTAGAGGATGGTGGCGAGGTTATCCGGCCCGCATTCCACATCCGTCCAGTCGCCGGACTGGGTCTCCGCGCGGGCCGGCATCGAGCCGCTTCCATCAGCGCCCAGCGTTTCGACGCGCTTGACGCCACAGGCGCGGGCGATCGTTTCCAGCGCATCGGCCTGTTCCGGACGGCCCACCACGACGGCTGGCTCTGAATCGCGAAGAAAATATTCGATCTCCACGAGCGTGTAGGCGGTGTTGAGCGGGAGAAACGCGGCGCCGGCGCGAAGGCACCCTAGGTAGAGGAACAGCGCCTCGGGCGATTTCTCCACTTGCACCGCGACACGGTCTCCTTGTCGCACACCGGACGATGCCAGCGCCGAAGCGTAGCGGGCGGAGATTTGGTCCACCTCTCCAAAGGTGAACCGGCGGCCATCCGACGCAATCAAGCACTGCTGACCTCTGGCGCGCTCTGGCGGAACGAGGCTGGAGAAGAGATGGTTCGGCATGCGGCGCCTTGCTCGCGGTGGCGTTGCGGAGAAGCTCAGTCTGTCTGGCCGGCAAGACCGCTCGCCTCGATTCCGGCGAGCGCCGCCGCCTCGTCATTGTCGGAGGTATCGCCCGAGATACCGACGGCGCCGAGGATCGCATTGTCGCCTTTGATCAGGACTCCGCCCGCAACCGGGACGAGCGCGCCGCCGGCCACATGAGTGACGGCCGCGACGAAGCTAGGCTGCTGCTCCGCCCGTTTCCCGATCGCGCGGGAGCCCATGCCGAGCGCGAGCGCGCCATAGGCCTTGCCATGCGCGACCTCGAACCGCTTGAGGCTGGCGCCGTCCTCCGCCGCGGCGGCTTTGATCGCGCCCCGGCTGTCGAGAACCGCGACGGCAAGCGGCTTCAGGCCGCCGCGCTGCGCATGGGCGAGCGCTTCGGCGACGATCGTCTGGGCGGCGGCGAGGGTGAGGTCGGGCAAGGTTTTTTCCGGCTCTGGAATCTTGGGCTTTGGAACCTTCTATCAGCTCTGCCGCGCGGCGCCGCCTGCAATCAGCGCGGCGATGTCCTCGGGCGCATAGCCCATCTCCGCCAGGAGCTCGCGTGTATGCTCGCCCAGCACGGGAGCGGGCCCGCCGGTGTGCCCGGGCGTGTCGGAGAATTTGATCGGCAGCCCGATCGCTTTCGTGATCCCGGCGACCGGGTGAACGATGTCGACGACCATGTCGCGAGCAAGCGTCTGCGGATCGCTGTGCATTGCGGCAATCGAGAGAACGGGGCCGGCCGGGACTTCGGCGCGCTCAAACGCGGCGAGCCATTCGTCGGTGGAGCGGCGTTTGAAGATCGGCGCGAGACGTTCCTGCAGAGTTGCGAGATTCTCCATGCGCTTCCGGTTGGTTTGGAACACCGGCTCGGCGAGGAGCTCGGGCGCTTCGATCACGTCAATGAGGCGCTCCCAATTCCGTTGATTCGCCGCCCCGATATTGATCCAGCCATCGGATGTCTCGAACGCCTGGTAGGGGGCATTGAGCGGGTGCGCCGAGCCCATGGGCACGGGAGAAGCGCCGGTGGCGAATGCGATCGCCGATTGCCAATAGGTATGGACGATGCCGGCTTCGAAGAGCGACGTGTCCACCCGCTGGCCTTCACCGGTCTGCAGCCGCCGGGCATAGGCGGCCACGACGCCGAGCGCCGCCAGGATGCCGGCCGTAATATCGGTCACCGGAGCGCCCACCTTGACCGGCGGCCGCCCCTGCCCTTCTCCGGTGATCGCCATGAGACCCGACATGCCCTGGGCGATGAGATCGAACCCGCCGCGGTCGGCATAGGGCCCGGTGCGCCCAAAACCGGAGACCTCGCAGTAGATCAATCCGGGATTGTCACGGCGCAGCTCTTCGTAACCGAGGCCGAGGCGTTCCATTGTGCCTTTCCGGTAATTTTCGATCACCACATCGGCCTTGAGCAGGAGCTTCCGCAGCGCCGCCTTGGCGGGCTCCTGCTTCAGGTCGAGCACGATGCCGCGCTTGTGCCGGTTCATCATCAGGAAAGCCGCGGATTCGCCGTTGATGTCGGGCGGCAGGAAGCGCCGGCTGTCGTCACCCTCCGGCTTTTCCACCTTTATGACGTCAGCGCCCATATCGGCGAGCATCAGCCCGCAAACCGGACCGGCCATGATATGCGCGAGTTCGATCACCCGCATGCCGCGTAGCGGCCCCGACGATTCCGCCTGCCGGCGCATCGCTAGCGGCCCTTCCAATTGGCGGGGCGCTTCTCAAGAAAGGCCTCAAGGCCTTCGCGAAAATCCTCGCTCGCATAGCAGAGCGCGATGAGATCGCCGCCATCGCGACGACCCTGGCGGATGCGTCGCAGCGCCTCCTTGGTCGCCCGCAGCGTCAGCGGAGCGTGGCCGGCCAGCAGCGTCGCGAGCTCCCGCGCCCGCTGCATCAGCGCCGGCTGGTCCGACACCACTTCCGACACCAGACCGATCGCCTTCGCCTCTTCCGCCTCGACGAGACGGCCGGTGAAGATCACATCCATGACCCGGCCGGATCCGATCAGCGCGGCAAGGCGGGCATAGTTCTCGAGCGACAGGCAATTGCCGAGAGTGCGGGCGATCGGGAACCCGAACTTCAGGCTCCTGGTTGCGATCCTGAGATCGCAGGCGGCGGCGATCCCCGCCCCGCCCCCGGCGCAGGCGCCGGCCATCGCGGCAATGGTCGGGGCCGCGCAGGTCTCGATGGCGGTCAGGACGCTCTCGATCCGCTGCTCGTAGGCTTGAGCGTCGGCTTCGGAACGAAAGTCGCGGAACTGGGAGATGTCCGTGCCGGCCGCGAAGGCGCGGTCGCCGCTCCCGGTGATGATCAGCGCCTTGACCGGTCCATCCGGACGCACGTCGCGGCAAATCTCGGCCAGCCGGTCATACATGGCGAAGGTGAGCGCGTTGCGAGCATGCGGCCGGTTCAGGGTTGCGATGGCTATCGCCCCGTCCGTCTCGAAAAGGAGCTCACCGGCCGCTTGCGTCGAAGGCGCTTCATTCATCGCTCGGCCATCAGCGAAGGGTCAGTTGTAGAAGTAGTCGACAAGCGCCATCGGGACCGGCGGCACATAGGTGACGAGAAGGAGCACCGCAAGCAGCACGCCGATGAACCAGACGTTGACCTTGGTGACTTCCCAAATCCCGACTTTGGCGACCGAGCAGGCGGCGATCAGGACGCTCGCTACCGGCGGCGTCTGCTGGCCGATGGCAAGGTTCAAGGTTACGATCAGGCCGAAATGGACCGGGTCGATGCCGACAGAATTGATCAACGGCATGACGATTGGCACGACCAGGATGATCGCCGCGGCCGAATGAAGAAAGAGACCGATGATCAGAAAGAAGACGTTGAGGATGGCGAGCACGACATAGCGGTTCTGGGTGAAATCCAGAATCGCCTGCGCGATCTTCTGTGGCACCTGCTGCTCGGTGAGGTAGACGCCGAGCAGAGCTGAAGCCGCCACCAGCAGCATGACCACCGCGGTCTGCACCGCGCCGTCGATTGCTGCCTTGTAAAGAAAGGCCCAGTTGAGCTCGCGATAGATCACGCCGCCCACGAAAAGGGCGGCGACAACGGCGAGCCCGGCGCCTTCGGTGGCAGTCACCAGGCCGCTGAAAATGGAGCCAAGGATGATGACCGGAATGATGAACGCCCAGGCAGCGTCCTTAAAGGTCGCCCACACGCGGCGGAGCTGGAAGACTTCCTCCACGGGCCAGCCGAGCCGGCGCGCGAGCCAGTACGACATAGCCATCATCCCGCCGCCGCCGAGGATGCCTGGCACGATGCCGGCGACAAAAAGCTGCACGATGGAGCTCCCTGACATCACGCCATAGAGGATCATCGGGATCGAGGGTGGGATGATGATGGCGAGGCTTGCCGCGGAAGAGGTTACCGCGGCCGCGAATGCGCGCGGATAGCCGCGGCGCTCCATGGCGGGTATGAGGATCGGCCCAATAGCAGCCACATCCGCCACCGCCGACCCGGAAATCTCGGCGAAGAACATCGAGGTGGTGATGTTCACCATGGCGAGCCCGCCGCGGATGAAACCGACCAGGGCCGAAGCGAAGGCGATCAGCCGGCGCGAGATGCCCGAGGAATTCATGATGGCGCCGGCCAGGATGAACATCGGTATGGCGAGCAGCGGAAAGCTCTGGGCGCCCTCGTACATGACCAAGGCGACGTTGGGCAGCATATAGGCGCCCTGGGTCAGCAGGATGGCGACCGTCGCCACGACTGCAAGGGCGACAGCAATCGGCACGTTGATGAAAACGAGGATAACAAGGCCGAGAAGCATCAGGAAGAGGATCATGTCCGGCTCGTTCCGTGAGTCTCCAGAGCCTCGGCGAGTTCCGCCGCATCGGCGGAAATCCCCTCCCGCAGCCTGCGCCAATATTCTGGCAGGCTCAGCGCTTCGCAGATGATGAAGAGCACGGCGCCGATTGGAATGACGGACTGGGTCACCAAGATGGGCACGCTCGGCAGGCTAATCAGGTTCATCCCCTGGAGCACCTGAAGCACCTGCCAGCCAGTCCAGGCGAGCAGCGCGAAAAAGGCGAAAACAACGATCTCCCCGACGACCGCGGCGGCGATACGCCAGCGGTACGGCATCGCGAGCAGGATCCCATCGAAGCCGATATGGCCGCGCTTCAGCGCCGCGAGAGCTGCGCCGTAATAAGTAATCCAGGCCAACATGATCGACCCGATCTCGTCATACCAGACGAAGGAGGCGCCTGCCTTGCGCCAGATCACGGCGAACACGACGACCGTGGTCATGGCCACGATGAGAAAGATCAGCCAGATCTCGAGGATTCTCTCGATCCAGATCCGCAGGCGGGCCAAGGCTGTCACTTGGACTCCTTCTCAGGTCAGGAGAGTGCCCGTGGGAAGTTCCGCCTGCGCGCCTCGCCGGAGCGTAAGCGCGCAGGACCACGGATCACTTCAGGCCGCGTTGACTCAAGTGCCCTGGCCGAGGCTGATCGCTTTGTCGACCATGGCCTTGCCGCCCTCGACCTGTTCCCCGAAAGCCTGATAGATCGGCTCGCTCGCCTTGATGAAGGCGTCCTTGTCCGCTTCATTTACCGCGATGTCGCTTTCGTCCTGGATCTTCTTGAGGAGCTCCTCGTCCAGTCGCGCGGCGTTTTCATAGACGAAGGCCTGCGTCTCCTTCGCGGTCTCCTCGAGGATTTGGCGCACGTCCTCGGGCAGTCTCTCCCAGCGGTTCTTGCCCGCGAGCAGATAGGCCGGCGTATAGACGTGGCCGGTCATGGACAGGTAATCCTGCACCTCCTGCAGCTTGGCGCTGTAGATCTGGGTCAGCGGGTTCTCCTGGCCGTCGACGACGCCGGTCTGCAAGGC
>JACCSN010000165.1 GCA_013812985.1 Hyphomicrobiales bacterium
GTGATCGTATCGGTAAAGGCATCCATGACCGCGCTCCGTGCCGAATCAGAGCGCCCAGGGAATCACCCCGCCTCAGTCAACGCAAAAAACCCGCCCTCCGCGCGTTAACCTGACTTCCGAGCCGTGGGGCGGATAGGGACAACGCTTGCGCTCGCCGAGCTTGAAGCGCTTCCCCGCATCGCCGGAGCCGGCGGCCACGTCTTCACCACGACGGGGCAGACGCCCGCCAGCGGCTTCAGCCGGGCAAAGCGGAACCTCGACAAGGCCATGCTCGCCGCGGCGCAAGCCGAGACCGGCGCCGAGAGTTCCCTCCCCGCCTGGCGCTTGCACGACCTTCGCCGCACGACGGCCTCCGGCATGGCGAAGCTCGGGATCAATCTCCCCGTCATCGAAAAGGTGCTGAACCATACGTCCGGCAGCTTCGCCGGGATCGTCGGCGTCTATCAGCGGCATAGCTTCGCCGACGAGAAACGGTGCGCCCTGGACGTTTGGGCGCGGTTCCTCGACCAGCTCGTTACCGGCGAACCGGCGGGCAATGTGGTTCCGATGGTCTCGGGTGCACGCACGTGAGCGGGAAACGCCGCCGGTTTGACGGCTTCCTGAAACCGAGGATCGGTTTCGTCCAGCCCTCTGACGCCGCGCTCGAAATGCACAAATCGATAGCAAGGGCAGCAAAGCCGTTTTCCGAGTTGGCCGAGAAACTACGGCCCTTAACGGAGGCAATGCGGCCGATGGCTGAATTCTCCGCTCGCCTAACTGACGCCATCAATCCGGTAGTTGGCGATGAAGAAGCGCCGGAGATCAAGAACAATATCAGTGAACGGCCTAAACGAAATATAGCAACGCCCACCGCAAGCCCCATAGCAGCTGCACATTTACAGCGGTTCCTCTTAGATCGCGCCGATGGAGAAACTACTGAGCCGAATCTCAAAAAAGCCGCTCAGGATGCATTTCCGACGAACACGATCTCCCGACAAGTCTGGCGCAAAGCGTTCGCTGATCTGCCGGGTAAGAAGAAGAGAAAGCGCGGCCAGACGGGTCGCGCAATACACCGGCACCCGTCGGGATAATACGCCAAATACGTCCGCCCATAATACGCCGGAAACTTCGGGCGGCGTATTTGGCGTATTATTGCTTCTCTCGCGCAGCGGGACACTTCTCTCGCGTCATTACTGATCACCACGCGAGGACAACGATGCACGCTGCAATAGCCGAAGCAAAGCGGGTCTACATTCCCGCCGCCGAGGAAACCTTCCTTCCCGCTCGCCGCGTATGGCAACGCTACGGCGTCACCGCGATGACGCTACATCGTTGGCTCGTCGACGATCGGATGCGGTTTCCGAAACCAGCCTATCTCGGGCGCTTCCGGTACTGGAAGCTGGCCGAGCTGGAAGCGTGGGAGCGCTCCCGCGCCGGCACCCGCGCGGCGGCATGAGCCATGCCCCCCGACAAGCGAAACCCCACCGCGGGCAACGGTGGGGCTCGGAAGGGTGATCAAGCTGGCTGGCGCGATCAACCCGAAGATAACGCCACCGCCTCGACCAAGCAATCACAATTCGGCGCCGCACTACATGCCTGGGGACGGCGCCGCGGCGAGCGCCTCGCTGAAGAATACCTTCGCCATGCCGAGCGAGGCGAGCCCGCTGAATTCTTCGCGGCGGAGATCGCGCCCGAGAAGTTGCTTCTCCAGTTGCGACAGACCGCAGAGTCGGCGTTCCTGGCGCGCATCGCGAGCGCCGAACCGGCGGGGGCGCCAAGGTGAGCCTCGCCATAGCAACCGCCCCCACGTATGGCGCGTGCACCGTAAAACGTGCCCGCCGCACCAAAGACCAGATCGGGCAGATCGACCGGCAAATCCTCGATGTGCTCAATGAGGATCACCCGCAGAGCGTCCGGCACGTCTTCTATCGGATGACCGATCCCCGGCTTCCGCAGCCGGTTGAGAAGTCCGATCGCGGCTACCGCCACGTCCAGCGACGCATTGTCGAGATGCGGCGCGTCGGGCGCCTAGCCTGTGGCTGGATCACCGACGCGACCCGACGGGGCTACTTCACCCCAACGTTCACGAGCGCCGCCGACTTCATTCGCAGCTTCAAAGGCCAATACCGTGCCGACCTGTGGCAGCACTCCGACTACTACTGCGAGGTCTGGACGGAATCACGCTCGATCGCCGGCGTCGTCCAGGCGGATTGCGAAGAGCTGGCGGTGAGCCTCTACCCCGCAGGCGGCTTCACAAGCCTGTCGCTCCCGTTTCAGGGGGCCGAATACATCAACGAGGTGTATGCCGGCCGCGAGGTCGTCATTTTTTACATAGGCGATTACGACCCGGCCGGCGTCCTGATCGACGTTTCGATTGAGCGGGAACTGCGGGAGCACCTGGACGGCGATGTTGAGCTGATATTCAAGCGCATCGGCATCACAGCAGAGCAGGTCCGGGAGCACAACCTGCCCCGCAAGCCCCGAAAAGAGGGCGACCGCCGGGCTCTTCACATCACGTACACGGTCGAGGCGGAGGCCATGCCGGCCAGGACAATGCGGGCGCTGCTCAGGGGGCACGTCGAAGCCCTGCTGCCACCGCGCGCGCTTGAAGTGTCGAGGGCGGCCGAAGAGAGCGAGCGGGCGCTGCTGGACGGCGTGGCCGGCATGCTTTGGAGAGCGTCGCCATGACCCCCGGCGCGCATCTCAGCCACGCCGCGCGGCTCGCCGGCGACGCGCATCGAAGCCTCCTGATAATCCAGCGAACGCTACTGGCTGCGCATCTTCACCTCGAAAGCGCCGGCGCCCAACTTCTACCAGCGACCGAGGTGGAATTCGCCGAGATCATCGCGGACGCGGGCGCGCTCGCCGATGAGCTTCAGCGTGTCGCTGATGACTACGGCCGCAGGGCAGCCGACCGGGCCCTGACCGAAAGGGCAGCGGCGTGATGGCGGCGCTGAAGCCTGTTGCCGTCGTTGATGCCGACGCCGACGCCTGGCCGGAGCACGTCGATGCGGCCGCCCGCGCCTACCACGCCGAGCGCCCGGAACCGCAGGAAGCGCGGCCGCCAGCCTTTACAGACGAAGCACTCGCGTTGCGCTTTGCCGAGAAGCACGCGCACGACCTCCGCTACGTGGCGCCTTGGGGCAAGTGGCAAATTTGGAGCGTCGACGCTGGCAATCCGACGACACGCTAGCCGCCTTCGACTTTGCGCGCCGTGTATGCCGAGAGGCCGCAGCCGAATGCACCAAGGCGAAGGTCGCGTCGGTACTGGCGAGCGCCAAGACCGTCGCAGCAATCGAGCGCCTGGCCAAGGCCGATCGCCGGCTCGCCGCCACCGTCGACCAGTGGGACGCAGATCCCTGGCTGCTCAATACACCGGACGGGGTGATCAACCTGCGGACCGGAGCCATGCGGGACCACGATCCAAGTGACCATATCACCCGGATGACCGCCGTCTGGCCGGGCCAGATATGCCCGACCTTCATCAATTTCCTGGATCGCATCACCGACGCTGACGCCGACCTGCAAGGCTTTCTCCAGCGGGTGTTCGGCTATGCCTTGACCGGCTCCACGCGCGAGCATGCGCTGTTCTTCGGACACGGCAAGGGCTCCAACGGCAAATCCGTGCTGCTCTCCACCATTGCCGGCATCATGGGGGACTATCACCGCACGGCGCCGATCGAGACCTTCACGGCATCCGCCGGTGACCGGCATCCGACCGACCTGGCAGGCTTGCGCGGTGCTCGCCTTGTCACCGCGGTCGAGACGGAAGAGGGCCGCCGCTGGGCTGAGTCGCGCATCAAGGCGCTCACTGGCGGCGACCCGATCGCCGCGCGGTTCATGCGCCAAGATTTCTTCGAGTACGTCCCGCAGTTCAAACTCGTCATCGCCGGCAACCACAAGCCCGGCCTTCGATCCGTCGACGAAGCGATCCGGCGTCGTTTCCACCTTATCCCCTTCGCTGTCACCATCCCGGCCGCCGAGCGAGACCAGAACCTTGCCGAACGGCTGAAGCGGGAATGGCCGGGCATCCTGGAGTGGATGCTGCAAGGCTGCGCGGATTGGCAGGAGCGCGGGCTCGACCCGCCCGCTTCGGTCAGCGCTGCGACAGAAGCCTACTTGGAGGCCGAGGATGCACTGAGCGCCTGGATCGAGGAGAACTGCGAACGCCTGCCGTCCAGTTGGGAAAAAACCGCCGATCTATTCGCGTCATGGCGGGCATGGGCGGAACGCTCGGGAGAGCCGCCCGGCGGGACGAAACGGTTCACACAACAGCTTGAAACCCGCGGCTTCCAGGCGCGGCGGACTGAAACCGCGCGGGGTTTTCATGGCCTGCGCATCATCCCTGACGACAAGCCCGAACCCTATTGGAACCGCTGCGCCCACCTCCGCGAGGTCGAGGCGGGGAACAGGGCGTGATGGACTTGGCCCAGCAACGCGCCCGCCTGGCGAAAGAGTAAGCGGACGCGGTCGAAATGAAGAATGCTCAACTTCGTGGCGGGCTTGTACGAGCTGACGAGGTTGAGCGAGCCTGGTCAGACATTCTTCGCGGCGTGCAGGCGCACATGCTCGCGGTCGGGACGAAAGTCCAGCATCGCTTGCCGGGGCTCACTCGGCACGACGTTGAGCAGATAGATCAAACGATTCGCGAGGCTTTGGAGGAGGCGAGCCGAGGCGGGGGCCCGACGTAGGAGGGGCACACCTCCATGTCCGAAACTCCGGTCGACCGGCTGCGAACGCTTGCGGCGGCTTTGCGCGGGCGCAACACGATCGCCGAGGACACGGCGGACGATCTGGCGGACGGCATCGAGGCTTACTTGGAGGGGGAGGCCGAACTGGAATCGGCGCTCGGCTTGAAGCCGGCGCCGGGCGGGCGGCAATGGCGCACGGAACAAGCCATCAACGAGCGTGATCGCGTCTTACGCGAGGCGGCGGCCCTCTACTGGCCCGATCGGCCGGTTGCAGAACAGGCGCGCGAGATGGCGGCAGCGCTCGCGCGCTATGCGGCAACCGGCTGGCCACGCCATCGCAGCCTTGCGGCTTGCCCCGAACGCCTTCACGGCACCTTTTCAGCGCTCGCCTGGCACGTCCTGAGGGCGCGCGATTTCGTGCTCGGCGAGCGCGTTCTGAGGCGGATCCTCGCTGGCCTCGAACTGGGGGTATTAAAGGCCAGTGCCGAAGCCGATCGTCAGCCGCAAGCACAAAGGAACGGCACAAATGCCAGCCCTAGAACTGCCCATCGATACTGCGCCAGCGGTCGGAAGGGCCGCGTATTCCAGTGGCGGCCACGCCACCGTGAGTTCCTCCCCCCATGCGTCCGAATTGGCTTCCGTCGGCCGCTCGCCGCAAATTGGTAGAGCTTGATATTCAGTTGGCCGACGCGCGCGCGGTCTCAGACGCTGCGACGCAGCGCGCCATTGATGGCGTAACGGCTGAACGCGATGCGCGACGTGAACGCGATAGGCTCCGCAGCGCTGCGGCAGGACAGACGACCGCGACAGTTCGTCCGGACGCGGCCTGGGTCGCAGGTCCGGAGCGCGCCCATCAGGACGCGGCCGAGGCTTTGGCCCAGCTGGAAATAGACCGCGACAAGCGCAAGGCGGTCTCGCGAGAGCTCGGCGAGCTTATGCGCAACGTCAACGAACTATTTGAAAGGTCGGTTGAACCCGCTCTATCGGCGCAAGGAACCGATAACTGGCCAGCCGGCATCTGCGGAACCACATACTGGGACTGACGAAGCCTCTGCCGAGATGGTCGAGACGACCCGTGCCCGAATCGCGGCGCTAGCTGCCGACCTTCACCGCGTGCGCTCGGTGCCGATCACATCCGCGCGGGCGAAGTAATTAGCGGCGGAAGCATGTGCGGATTCTGGTCAACCGTGGCCGTCCGGACGTGCTGTCGCTAGCGCATGCCGGCGGGGAGATCAGATTTCCGATCACCCGCGTCTACGATGAATCCACTGACCTTCACACCGCCGGGACTATCCCGAACGCGATCGCGGTTGCGGCCTGGATGGACCAGGAGCGTTTCCTGCAACGACTGTGTGACGAGATTGACGAAGTGGCCGACGACGACGCGGCGATACCGGACGCCGATCGCGCAGCACAGGAGGCGGCGCTGAGCGCGCAAATCCTCGCCGCCTGGCCGGGGGTTCGCCAGCAGCGCAACGTCCGCGGTTGGTGATTTGTTCTTCAGCGAGAAACGCATCGTCCCGGCGATCACCGTGAACGGCGGCAACGCGAACTTCGAAGTGTCCAGACAGGGCGAAGCCGTAATTGCAACGACCGCTCTGGCGGCCAGCCATATCGGACGGCGTTCTTGCCGCCTTACCGGGACGGTCGCGGCGGGCTTAACCGGCGGCGAGGGCACCGGCATCAAGGCCAAGAACGCGAGCGGCACCATCGACATATCGGCGGAGCTCTAAGACCATGGCCGCGTCCTATCACTTCGTCGACGCCGACAAGACGGCCATTTTTGTCGATGACGGCGAGGGCAAGACAACGACCGTGCCGGCAGGGCATCCGCTCTTCCGGTTGCTCAGCGAGGGAACGCCGGCGCGCGGGGAGACGCCGGCAATCGAGCCCGTGCACATCATCGGCTATCGCAAGCCAGCGCTGCAGGTGCCCGCGTCGGTCACGCCGTTGCAAGCGCGGATTGCCCTGAACGCCGCCGGCCTTCGTGAGGTTGTCGAGGCATGGGTGGCGAAGCAGCCGCTTGAGGCTCAGGACGCCTGGTTCTACGGCATCGAGGTTCGGCGCTCGGCGCCGTTCATCGCCGTCGCCGCCACCGCGCTTGGGCTGACCGATAAGCAAGTGGATGAGCTGTTTATCGCGGCGGCGAGCGCGCGATGAGCGGGGGCGCGGACACCTTCACTCTGACGAGCGGAGGGCAGTACGGGCCGCTACGTTGCAGTCGCTGCGGCCTCGGCGCATCATCAAGCCATGACGAGCGAAACCGCCTACATCGTGCAGAGTTTCTGGAAACAGGGTCGGAGGCTTGTCGCCGACCAGGCCACAAGATGAAGACGGCGGAGTCGGCGATTGACCGGGGCAAGCGGCTGGCGCCGAGCAAGGCCGGCGTAGTCGTCTATCAAGTCGACTACGACGCCCAGGTCGACATGACGAGCGATCCGAAGATACTGTTCAAGGCCGGGCAGCTGCCGCCGGAGCTGGCGGGGGAATGAGCGCAGCGGCCAAATTTGAGGGGGTAGAGGGGCTAACCAGCCTTTCTCGACCGAGTTGGCATCTCCGCAGCGGCGTTCCGGGTCCGGCCGCGACGATGAAGGGGGTCTTTGGCGCGCTTCGCCATTAACGTCCGCAGCTCCTTGTTGATGAGCGCGCGCCATCCTGGGCCGGTCTCCTTGAAATGCTGGACAACATCCGGGTCCAGCCGGAGTGTGACTTGCTCTTTAGGCGCGTCAGACTTCGGCCGCCCGCGCCCTCTGCGCAGTTCCGCCGCGACTAGGTGCGGAGCGACTTCATGCGCCGGCCGCATTTCAGCGAGCTGCACATCTGTCAAGGGCAGGGCGTCCGGGTCCGCTTCGGCAGCGGCAAGGATCGCGGCATCCTCGGCCGGGTCCGCATTCGCGATAAGGCGCTCGGCCTTGCGCTTGGCGTGCTTCCGGAGCCGGGCGACGGTCTTCAATTCGTCGGCGGTCAGGTCAGAGGCTTTTGACATAGAGGCGACGTTCCTTGGGTTCGGCGACCCGCAAGCTGATCGCGTGCGGTTCGTCATTCGGGCCGTAGGTGTAGACGAGGAAATGAAGCTTGCTGCCGATGAACCCGATCGCCTGGAACCGCTGCTCATGTGCAACGTCGCGGTCCTCGCGGATCAAGGCGGTGCGGAACTCGAAACGGGCGGCAAGCGCCAGTTCGATGCGGTGCTTCCGCAGGTTCTCTTGGCGCTTGGCTTCGTTCCACGTCGTCATTCATTTTGTGTAGCGCGTTTATTCAAGACGCGCAAGCATTATTTGCGCTACGGAAATTCGCTTGAACGACCGTGACGGCGCGCCCCGCCCGACACGCCGGTGAAGGTGCCGATCTTTGTCGCGGGTCTTCTGCGGCACCGGGACTTTGTGGAAACTTTCCACCAAGTCATTTCGAGAACGATCCGGAAGGCGGTTCCGAATGGCCGTTCAACCCGAACCGCGACCGCGACCGGGCGGCCACTGTAGCGATGATGGATCGGCTTCGCGCCATCACCGGCAAGAACCTTCCCGGCCCGCGTGAGCGGATCATCGTCGGTCCGGACGGGATGGCATACCGCCTGCACTCGATGCGCTGAGCAACCGCCCCGTCGCCATGCGCAGCGGGTTTTTTGTTACCCTGGATGTTACCCCTGCCCTTTTTGGCTGCCCTTTATTTCGGGCTAAGTGTTGGCGACCCCGGCAGGATTCGAACCTGCGACCAACAGCTTAGAAGGCTGCTGCTCTATCCCCTGAGCTACGGGGCCGTTTGGACGCTTGCCGTCAGTGCGTCCAAGGCTGGTTGCGATCGCGGCGGAAATTGTCGGAATAGGACATCTGCGCACGGCTTCGGTCCTTCGCCTCGAAGACCTGAAAGGCAATGCCGGTCTTCTCGGCATAGATGACGGCCGCCTCCTTGGAATCGAACTCGAGGCGGATCTGGCTTCGCATGTCATCCGAGGATGTATAGCCCATAAGGGGCTCGATCGTCTTTGGCCGCTCCGGCTCGTATTCGAGCACCCAACGCTGCGCGCGGGCCTGACCCGAGCTCATCGCCGTCTTGGCCGGCCTGTAGATGCGCGCAACCATGTTGTCCTTCTGGTGTGTCGGTCGACCGCCACTCAATTGCCACGTCGGCGCTCAGCCCAAGAGCGCCGCGCGCCACCACCGGCGAAGCCGTGGCAACTAGGCCAAGGCTGGTCGGGGCAGCAGGATTCGAACCTGCGACCCCCTGCTCCCAAAGCAGGTGCGCTACCGGACTGCGCTATGCCCCGTCCATCCCATCCGGTATGCCGAGCCGGACGCCCGGTCAAGCTGCAAGCCTCATATAGGTCGCGGGAGCCGCATCTCCGAGAGAAGCCTCCCAGGCCCGGAGGGCGCCTCGAAGCTAATGCATCTCGACATGCACGATGCCCGGCACGGCCTTGATCGCGCCGGCGATCTGGGGCGTGACGCGATACTGGCCCGGCAGCCGGACCTCGACCTCGCGCCCGACCGCCTTCAGCAGCAACACGACAGATACGGTCCCCTCCCCGGCGTCAAGCCGGCTGGCGAGCCGATCGATCTGCTCCGGCGCATCCAGAAAAACGCGGATCGCGCTGTTGCGTTTCGCCGCGACGGCCTCCAGCGCCTCGATGCTCTGGATGCGGGCGCGGACCTCGTCGGTGTCGCCGTCGAATTCGGCGCTGATCTGGACGAGGACCGACCGACCGGGTTCCAGCTCCTCGCGCCATTCGGAAAGCCGCTCCTGATAAACGGTCGCCTCGAACTGCCCCGTCGGATCGGACAGGGTGACGATGCCGATCCGGCCGCCGCTGCGGGTGCGCCGCTCCTGCCGCTGCACGATCGTGGCCGCGATCAGCGCCGTGAGCTGTCGCAGGCTGCGCAACTGGTCCAGGAACGCCTTCCAGGTGAGCCCGCCGCGGGAGCGAACGAGCTCGTCGTAGTCGTCGATCGGATGGGCGCTCAGATACATGCCGATCGCCGAAAACTCCCGCTGGAGGCGCTCGGCCGGGGCCCAGGGTTCCGCCTCGACGAGCGGGATCGACTGCGGACCGGCCGGCTCGCCGAACAGGTCCGAGATGCCGCTCGCCGCCCGCTCGGCGCGCTCCTGCGCGGCAGCGAGGATGCGGCCGATGTTCTCAAAAACCTTGGCGCGCTGCGGTTCCAGCGTGTCGAAAGCCCCCGCCTGGACAAGGCATTCCAGGGCCTTGCGATTGACGATCTGCGGATCGACGCGGGCGGCGAAGTCGGCAAGGCTCTCGAACGGACGCGGGCCGCGCGCCTTGCCGATGTGCTCCGCAACCTGCCCGCCGAGGCCTTTCAAGGCACAGAGCGCGTAGACGATCTTGCCAGCCTCCACGCCAAACGCCGTGCCCGAGCGGTTGATGTCGGGCGAAATGACTTCAATGCCGATCCGTCGCGCCTCCAGGCGGAATTCGTTGAGCTTGTCCGTGTTGCCCGTGTCGAGAGTCATCGAGGCGGCGAGGAACTCGACCGGAAAATTCGCCTTCAGGTAGGCGGTCTGATAGCTGACGACCGCGTAAGCCGCTGCATGGGATTTGTTGAAGCCGTAGCTGGCGAATTTGGCCACTAGGTCGAAGATCGTCACGGCGTCGGCGCGGGCCACGCCACGCCCCACCGCGCCTTCGACGAAACGGGCGCGCTGGGCGTCCATCTCCGCCTTGATCTTCTTGCCCATGGCGCGGCGCAGGAGATCGGCCTCACCGAGCGAATAGCCCGACAGCGCCTGGGCGATCTGCATCACCTGCTCCTGGTAGATAATGACGCCGTAGGTCTCCTTCAGGATCGGCTCGATGAGCGGGTGGAGCAGTTCGACCGTCTCTTCGCCGTGCTTGCGGCGATTATAGAGCGGGATGTTGTCCATCGGTCCCGGCCGATATAGCGCGACAAGGGCGATGAGATCGTCGAGCCGATCCGGCTTCATGCCGACCAGCGCGCGGCGCATGCCCTGGCCTTCGACCTGGAACACGCCGACCGTCTCGCCGCGCGCCAGCATTTCGAAGGTCTTTGGATCGGCGAGCGGCAGGGCGGCGAGATCGATTTCGATGTCGCGACGGCGGATCAGGTGGACCGCTTTCTCCAGGACGGTCAACGTCTTCAGGCCCAGGAAGTCGAACTTGACGAGCCCCGCCTGCTCCACCCATTTCATGTTGAACTGGGTGACCGGCAGGCTGGAGCGCGCATCGCGATAGAGCGGCACCAGGTCCTTCAGCGGCCGGTCGCCGATGACGATGCCGGCGGCGTGCGTCGAGGCATGGCGGTAGAGGCCCTCCAGCTTCATCGCGATGGTGAGCAGGCGGTCGACCACCGGCTCCTGCTGGCGCGCCTCCTCGAAGCGCGGCTCGCCTTCCACCGCTTTGGCGAGGGTGACCGGGTTGGCCGGGTCGGCCGGGACGAGCTTGCAGAGACGATCCACCTGCCCATAGGGCATTTCCAGCACGCGGCCGACATCGCGGAGCGCGGCTCGCGCCTGCAGGGTGCCGAAGGTGATGATCTGGGCGACTCGGTCGGCCCCATAGCGGCGCTGGACGTAGTCGATCACCTCGTCGCGGCGCTCCTGGCAGAAATCGATGTCGAAATCCGGCATCGACACGCGGTCCGGATTGAGGAAGCGCTCGAACAGCAGCCCGAAGCGAAGCGGGTCGAGGTCGGTGATCGTCAGCGCCCAGGCGACGACGGAGCCGGCGCCGGAGCCGCGGCCGGGCCCGACGGGGATGCCGCGCCCCTTCGCCCACTGGATGAAGTCGGCGACGATCAGGAAGTAGCCCGGATATTTCATGCCCGTGATGACGCCGAGCTCGAAATCGAGGCGCTCGCGATAGGCGGCTTCGTCGGCGCCGGGGGCGCAACCCTGCGCCGCGAGGCGCGCCGCGAGCCCGGATTCGGCCTGCCGCCGCAACTCCTCCGCCTCTTCACGGTCGGCGATGTCCGGCGCGGCGTCGCATGTGGCGAAGCGCGGCAGGATCGGATTGACGAGCCGCGGCCGCGCGCGACAGCGGAGCGCAACCTCCACGGAATTTTCCAGCGCCTCCGGAATATCGGCGAAGCGCCGCATCATCTCGTCGCGGCTGGCGAAATGATGGAGCGGCGTCAGCCGGCGGCGGTCGTCGCTCGACAGGAGCCTTCCTTCGGCGATGGCCAATAGCGCGTCATGCGCCTCGAAATCCTCGACGGCGGGAAAGAACGGCTCGTTGGTGGCGACCAGCGGCAGATCAAGGCTGTAGGCCAGCTCGATAACGGCTGCCTCGGCATGGCTCTCGACCTCCATGCCGTGCCGCTCGACGCCGACATAGAGCCGGTCGCCAAAAGCCTGCCGCAAGCCGGCCAGCCGCGCCTCGGCCAAGCCGGCATCGCCGCCGGCGAGGAGCGGATAGAGCGGCCCGTCATGCCCACCGGTCATGGCGATCAGCCCCGCCGCGGCGGCCGCGAGCCGGTCGAGCGAAATAGGTTCGGTCCGGCCGGTCTGGGTGAGATAGAAGCCGGTCACCAGCTCCATCAGCGCCCGGTAGCCGTCCTCGCTGGCGGCGAGCAGAAACAGCGGCGCGACGCGCCGCGACGGCCGCTCCGGCCCGAACCGCCGCGCCTCGTGGCCGCCCTCCGGCTCGAAGCACACCGGCAGCTTGCAGCCGACGATCGGCTGTACGCCAGCGCCCGCCGCCTTCTCGGAAAACTCCAGCGCGCCGAACAGATTGGCCGTATCGGTGACGCCCAGCGCCGGCATGCCGTCCTCGGCCGCGAGCTTGACGAGCTTGCCGATCGGCAGCGCCCCTTCCAGGAGGGAATAGGCCGAATGGCAGTTCAGATGGATAAAGCCGGGGGTCGAGGGCAAGGGCGCGATTCCTTTGGCTGGAGGATTGAACCCGATGGGCGCGGCCGTCCAGCGGTCAATCGGCCTTTCCAAACCCTTTTCGCGGCTCTCGTCACATCCTCGTCGAAGCTGGACAGTCGACGCCCGGCAAGCTTTGGCGCTCACGAAACAATCAAGAACGATTGTGAGTCGTGACGCCGTCGTTCAAAGCTTTGATCGAGAAAGGACTGATCGCCATGGCCACTGCCGGAACTGCACCCCCGCCTCCAAACCCGGACCGATTCATCAACGCCAATACCCGACGCGTGGATCACCTCGGCGGGCGAAGCCCTTTGGTAGGAAAATATGCAGCACTATAGCGATGACAAACCCATTGATCGCTCTGCTCTCGCAGCCCGAGCCAGAATGGGTCAGCATCCATCGACCGGATCGCAAGCGTCCGTTAACTGAAATGGCAGCATCATCTCGGCCGTTTACGACAGCCCAGCGTTTTAGGGGCGGATCGGTTCAGAGATGCTGCAAATACACCACGAGCAGGAGCGTCTAGACGCTCTCCACCGCTACGATGTGCTCGATACCCCGCGTGAGGAGGCGTTCGACCGCATCACTCGCCTCGTCAGAAAGACGCTGAACGTCCCAATCGCGTTAGTGTCTGTAATCGATGGCCATCGACAGTGGCATAAGTCGTGTGACGGCCTGCGGGCGGGGGAGTCGCCTCGGGAGCAGACGTTTTGCACGTATACGATCCAGAGTGACGAGCCGCTGGTGGTAGAGGATGCCGCAACGGACCCTCGATTTGCCTCAAACCCCAACGTGATAGGTGAGCCCCACATTCGCGCGTATGCGGGGGTTCCTTTGCGTACAGCGGACGGGCACAATATCGGCACGCTCTGCGTGATCGACGTTAAGCCTCGCAGGTATACCGCCGAACAGATCGAAGTTCTCTCCGATTTCGCGAGCTTGGCCATGCACGAGCTTGATTTAAGGCTCACGGCACGAGTGGACAGCCTTACCGGGTCGTGGTCGCGGCGGGCATTTAAGGATGAGGGCGAGCGCGCTACAAGGCTAGCCATGCGCCATCACCACGATCTCAGCTGCGTTGCCCTCGATCTGGACCACTTCAAACGCATCAACGACCTCTACGGCCACGCTGCTGGTGACCTGGTTCTCCAGCGTGCAACACAGGCCTGCATGTCTCCGATCCGTCGATCGGACATCATCGGCCGGGTCGGAGGCGAGGAATTCGGTGTCCTGCTGCCGTTCTCGGGCCGGGAAGGTGCATTGCAAAGTGCTGAACGGATGCGGGCGGCTATCGCTGAGCTAGCCTTTGACTTCAACGGTCAGTCCGTCAGAGTGACCGCCAGCTTTGGGGTTGCGTCTCTCTCCCCTGCTGTCCGCGACTTCGACGAACTGATGAAGCGCGCTGATTCCGCGCTTTACGAAGCCAAGGCGCTGGGGCGGAACCGCTGCGTCGTATGGCGGGGCGCTGAGCCCGAGACGAAAAGCCCCCGGAGACGGGTCCTGAAGGGTGGGCAAATCCTTTTCAATGATCACAAGTCAATCATCGACTGCACCGTGCGAAGCCTTTCTGAGGATGGAGCCGGCATAGATGTTTTCGATGCGTTCAGGGTCCCCAAGATGTTCGACCTCTTGATCAAGGCTGACCGCATTGAGAAACCGTGTCGCGTCGTGTCAAAGACGGACAAGCACTTAGAGGTTGAGTTCAGCTGAATCCAGGCCGACCTACGTCTCAGCCCGGTGCACCAGATTTGCTCAATCTGACTTCTTATCCACTCCAGATCGGCGGCGGTTCGCGAGTTCATCTCTCTGTTCTTTCGGCGGCGGAGCCTTCGCCACCTTCACAAGCGCGGCGTCGAACCGCTCCTCTGATTCGTCGCAGCCCAACTCACAGGCCACTTCAAGTGACCGGACGCCAGCCGTGAAGGCGCGCTTCGCCTCACGCGCCTCAGCGGTCACGTCCGTGTAAGGATCGTTGCCGTAAGCTTCCGCAACAACCAAGCGGACATGGGCGAAGACGGCTTCCTCATCGTGAAAGTAACGGCGGGAAAGGTTCGATACGGGCATCTTCTATGCCGCACGCCTATGCCGCCCGTTTGCGTTGTAAACGCTATAATTAGGAAAATATGCCTAGACATCCGCCACTAGCTGTGCTACTTCCATCCTGTCGCCTTTCGCTGGAGGGTCCGTGTCGACCGGAACTGCACGGGAAAGGTGGGGCGGCCCCGCGGCATGCCGGCTTCCGAACCGGCGTGACTCGGTCAGCCCCGACACTCCGCCCGACCGGCACTAGGACCGGTCCGCGGCTCGTTGTCCGCCGTAAACTTGGCCGAAGGTGCTGGGCGCATCGGCCAAGCGGAGAGCTGGAGGACCGGGGTCGAAAAAGCCGCGCGGGGCGCCGAGCCGGCGTCATTTGTTTTGTTTTCGAGCGGCACCGTCCCGGCGCCCCGCACCCCTCCTTCTTGGAGGGCGAAACCGAACGGGAGCTTGGAGCAACCTGGGCCGGAGCCGGCCGCGGGAGGAAGGAGCGCGCCTGCAATGCCGAGCGAATTGGACAGACTTATGCAGGGCGTCTTGGCCGCGCCCGAGCGGCAGGCCCGCTGCCCGCGGGCCGCTTGCCGCCGACATCGCCGCTGCGTCCCGCCGCGGCACGTCCACGGCTCGGAAGTCAGGTTAACGCGCGGAGGGCGGGTTTTTTGCGTTGACTGAGGCGGGGTGA
>JACCSN010000189.1 GCA_013812985.1 Hyphomicrobiales bacterium
CGTGCAATAATTCGCCGAGCCGTCCGTCAAGAGCCAGGTCCAGTCATTCATGGTGTCGCTCAACCGCTTGCCGTGCCACCAGGTGTCGCTCGAGACAGTGTCGCAGACGCTGACCGTCGGCGGCGCGTTTGCGGGCGCGGCGGCGTAGGTGGCGCGGTATGTCGCGGCTCCATCGCTGTCGGAAAGCTCCGCGTCGCGCGTGATCTCGAAGGCTCTTTGGACCAGCTTGTCGTTTAATCGATACACCTCCGACCCGTATTCCGATTCCGGCTGCTCGCCTGGCCCGGCTCCAAAGCCGACATAGCCGCTCGTCCAGCCGGCAGGCAGGTCACGGGCATCGATCTCGTTCTGCAGTCCGCCGTCTACCGCGAACCGGGCCCAATGGGCCGAACCGAGAGTTCCGTCCGCCGGATCCACGCCGGCGATTCCCGCGATGAGGACGTAGGTCGAGGACAGGTCGAAAAGATCGCTGTGGACAAGAGCGGACACGGAGCTCGCCGCGTTGGCGTAGCCCATGGCGGTCGTGAGGAGGCACAGGCCGTCGGCATTGCACGCAGCGTTCGGGAATTGCTGCGACAGGCCGGGAACGGCGACCTCCCGTGCAAGCTCCTCTCGCTCAAGCCAGAGCTGCGCCTCGCCGGGAGTGTCGCCAGGCACTTCAAACATCGTGATCACCAACACCTTCGGTTTGATCGGGGTCGGCGCGGCGGTTTGAGCCAAGGCGCCGGAGAGCATCGCAGGCAAGGAGATCGAAAGTGCAAGGAGGGAGGAGCAGATGGCGCGCACCGTATTCACCTTTGGAGAAGTGACCGCTTCGCGAATGCCAGCATGCCTGTCCTCACAAGGCAAGCACGGCCTGCCCGATCGGCGTCTGCATTTGCGGCGTTGGAGTGTGTGTCGCGATTTGTCGTCTTGACACGCGCGCGATCCCGGCTAGAACATTACAGGAACACCAAGTCGGTTAAGCTGTGGATGGCCGGTGAGCGGTGTCGCGGTCGCAGGCCGGCCGCGATAAGCTACCGACGCTACAAGGGGTGGTAAGTGCGATGGCGGGCAGCGTCAATAAAGTGATCCTGGTCGGCAATCTGGGCCAGGACCCGGAAATCCGGCGGCTCAGCTCCGGGGATCCTGTCGTCAACCTGCGGATCGCCACATCCGAGAGCTGGCGGGACAAGCAATCGGGCGAGCGCAAGGAAAAGACGGAGTGGCACTCGATCGTGATCTTTAACGACAACCTCGCCAAGGTCGCGGAGCAGTATCTGAAGAAAGGCGCCAAGGTTTACATCGAAGGCCAGCTGCAGACGCGCCAATGGGAGGATCAGTCGGGCCAGAAGCGCTATTCGACCGAGGTGGTCCTGCAAAAATTCCGGGGCGAGTTGCAGATGCTGGACGGGCGCGGCGGGAGCAGCGGCGGCGCCGAGGTCGAGGACCGACGCGGGCGCGGCGCGGACTTCGGCAATTCTGGCCCGATGGCAAAGGGCCAGCGGTCCGGCGGGAATTTCAGCGATGACATCGACGACGAGATACCGTTCTGATCAAAGAAGCGCGCTTCCCGCCAGATCAAGCTGGTAGTGATTGACGGTGCGTCGTCGATGGGCTTGCGTCCCGGCTTGTTTTCTGTAGATGAGCCTCGCGAGGGGCCTAAAACGAATGCGGGCTGCAAATGACAGATTTGGCCGGTTCCGGCCGCCCGCTCACGGGCATTCGAGTCCTTCTTGTTGAAGACGAGACGTTGGTGGCGATGCTCCTGGAGGATATGATCGCGGACCTTGGCGGCACCGTGATCGCATCGGCGTCCCGCGTCAGTCGAGCGCTTGAGGTTGTGCAGGATAACGGGATCTGCGTCGACCTTGCGGTTCTCGACGTGAATCTGGGCGGCGAAGAAGCCTTTCCCGTGGCGGTTGCGCTGGCCAAGCGCGGCGTGCCGTTCGCGTTTTCAACCGGCTACGGCAGTTCCGGCCTGCCGGAATCCTGGCGAAGCCGCCCGACGCTGCAGAAGCCTTTCACGCAAGACCAAGTCAGTTCCGTCCTGTGTCTGGCGCTTCAGCAGACGCCGGCCGGGACTGTCCGGCAGGGAAATTAGACGTTTGCTCGAACGATGGCTGTGACGCCGTCGGCCACGAACTGGACGGCGAGGGCCGCTAGGATGACCCCCAGGAGGCGGCTGAGCACGATCCGGCCCGTCGCTCCGAGATAGCGGTCGATCCGTTCGGCGACAAGGAAGACAAGCCACGCCGCGAGAAGGTTTACCGCGACGATCACGATCAGGATAAGCCGGGGCAGAACCCCCGAATAGGCGCCCGACAGCAGGATCGTCGCGGAGATGGCGCCCGGGCCGGCGATCAGCGGGATGGCGAGCGGAAACACTGCGATATCGCGGATCTGGTCGGCGGTGACTGCGCGGTCGGCGCTTTTCTCATGCCGTTCCTGACGTCTCTCGAAGATCGTCTCGAAGGCGATGTGGAACAGGAGCAGGCCGCCGGCGATGCGGAACGAATGGATGGTGATCCCGAAGATCATGAGGATCGCCGTGCCGGCGACCGCGAAAAGCACCAGGATGCCGAAGGCGATCAGCGACGCCCGGAGCGCGATCTGCCCGCGCTGGCTCCGGCTCATGCCGGCGGTGAGCGCCAGGAAGAGCGGGGCGAGGCCCGGCGGGTCGATGGTCACGAAAAGCGTCACGAAAGCGGAGATCAGCTCCCGCATCGTCCGGCTCCGATCCGTTCGCGCCGGCGACCACTAGCATCGGAGCCGACGAGGGACAAACCGGGCCGCCGGTCGCGAGCGCCGCAATGGCCGCGTCCCTGCGTAAGTTGCTGAATCGGCGCTTTCTTTCGCGCCCGGAATAGCTGGCGCGCCGGGCTCGGCTGGAGTAGAACAAAACGCACATCCACAACACGCGACTCACGACTTGGCAGACGAAAGCAAAACGCCGCCCGGCGGCGGCGACGGCGACATCAGGCCGATCTCGATCATCGAGGAGATGAAGCGGTCCTACGTGGATTACGCCATGAGCGTGATCGTCAGCCGCGCGCTCCCGGATGTGCGCGACGGGCTGAAGCCGGTGCACCGGCGCATCCTCTATTCCATGAACGAGAACGGCTACGACTGGAACAAGCCGTATCGCAAATCGGCCCGCATCATCGGCGACGTCATCGGCAAGTATCATCCGCACGGCGATCAGTCCGTCTACGATGCGCTGGTCCGCATGGCGCAGGAATTCTCCATGCGCCTGCCGCTCATCGACGGGCAGGGCAATTTCGGCTCGCTTGACGGCGACCCACCGGCGGCCATGCGTTACACCGAGGTGCGCCTGGAGAAGGTGGCGCATTCGCTGCTCGACGATCTCGACAAGAACACCGTCGATTTCCGCAACAATTACGACGATTCGCTGCAGGAGCCGACGGTCCTCCCGGCGCGCTTCCCCAATCTCCTGGTCAACGGCGCCGGCGGCATCGCGGTCGGCATGGCGACCAACATCCCGCCGCACAACCTGCGCGAGGTGATCGATGCGACGATCGCGCTGATGGACGATCCGCGCCTTGGCGCGGTCGAGCTGATGGCGATCATGCCCGGCCCGGATTTCCCGACCGGCGGCATCATCCTGGGCCGCTCGGGGATCCGCTCGGCGTACGAGACCGGCCGCGGCTCCGTCATCATGCGCGGCCGCGTGCATTTCGAGACGTCGCGCGCCGGCCGCGAAGTCATCATCGTCTCCGAAGTGCCGTTCCAGGTGAACAAGGCGACGATGATCGAGAAGATGGCCGAGCTGGTCCGCGAGAAGCGGGTCGAGGGCATCGCCGAGCTGCGCGACGAATCCGACCGCGACGGGGTTCGCGTCGTCATCGAGCTGAAGCGCGACGCCGTCGCCGATGTCGTGCTGAACCAGCTCTACCGCTTCACGCCGCTGCAGACGAGCTTCGGCGTCAACGTGGTGGCGCTGAACGGCGGCCGTCCCGAGCAGCTCAGCCTCAAGGACGTGCTGTCGAACTTCATCGTCTTCCGCGAGGAAGTGGTCAGCCGGCGCACCAAGTTCCTCTTGAACAAGGCGCGCGAGCGCGCGCATGTCCTTGTCGGCCTCGCCATCGCCGTCGCCAACATCGATGAGGTGATCGCGCTGATCCGCGCCGCGCCCGATCCGCAGACGGCGCGCGAGCAGCTGATGGCGCGGCGCTGGCCGGCCAGGGACATCGAGCCGCTGATCCAGCTCATCGCTGATCCGCGCTACCTGATCGCCAGCGACGACACCTACCGCCTCTCCGAGGAGCAGGCGCGCGCCATCCTCGACTTGCGCCTGCAGCGGCTCACAGCGCTCGGGCGCGAGGAGATCGCCGAAGAACTGGAGAAGCTCGCGGCGGAGATCCGCGACTACCTAGAAATCCTCGCCTCACGGCCGCGCATCCAGGCCATCGTCAAGAGCGAGCTGGCAGCGATCCGCGACGAGTTCGCCACCCCGCGCCGCACCGAGATCGTCGACGGCGGGGCGGACCTGGAGGATGAGGACCTCATCCAGCGCGAGGGCATGGTCGTCACCGTCAGCCATGCCGGCTACATCAAGCGCGTCGCGCTGTCGGAATACCGGGCGCAGCGGCGCGGCGGCAAGGGCCGCTCCGGCATGACGACGCGCGAGGAAGATTTCGTCACCAAGCTGTTCGTCGCCAACACCCACACGCCGATCCTGTTCTTCTCCTCGCGCGGCATCGTCTACAAGATGAAGGTGTGGCGGCTGCCTTTGGCGGCGCCGCAAGGACGCGGCAAGGCGCTCGTCAACCTCCTTCCGCTGCAGCCGGGCGAGCGGATCACCTCCATCCTGCCGCTGCCGGAGGACGAGGCGAGCTGGGAAGGCTTCGACGTGATCTTCGCCACCACCCGTGGCACGGTCCGGCGCAACAAGCTGTCCGATTTCACCCAGGTGAACCGCAACGGCAAGATCGCCATGAAGCTGGAGGATGAAAGCGACGGCATCGTCGGCGTGCAGACCTGCACCGAGCGCGACGATATACTGCTCACCACCGCCGGAGGCCGCTGCATCCGCTTCCCCGTCGGCGGCCTCCGCGTCTTCTCAAGCCGCAATTCCATGGGGGTGCGCGGCATCTCGCTGGCCAAGTTCGACGCGGTGATTTCGCTCACGATCCTGCATCACTTCAACGCCACGCCTGTTGAGCGCATCGCTTATCTGAAGCAATCCTCCGCGATCCGTCGCGCCGCGACGGGAGAGGAGCTGGACGAGACAGCTCTGGAGACGAGCGACGAGGGCGTGGAGGATGGCGCGGCCGAGGCGGCGGCCGAGAATGTCGAAGGCGAAGGCTACATTACGCCCGAGCGCTACGCCCATATGGGGGCCGCCGAGCAATTCGTGCTCACCGTCAACGAGCGCGGCTACGGCAAGCGCTCCTCATCCTACGGGTTCCGCATCTCAGGGCGCGGCGGCAAGGGCATCCGGGCGACCGACCTCTCCAAGATCGACGAGATCGGCTCGTTGATCGCCGCCTTCCCTGTCGAGCCGAGCGACGAGATCATGCTCGTCTCGGACCGAGGCACGCTGATCCGAGTGCCGGTCGACGGCATCCGCTTCGCCAGCCGAACGTCCAAGGGCGTCCGTGTCTTCAACACGGCGGCCGGCGAGAAGGTCGTTTCGGTCGAGCACATACCCGATCCCGGCGAGGCGGACGTCGCGGAGGGCGAAGAGCCGGAGCAGCCGGAAGGCGACGGCGCGGGCGGGGATCCCGAGCCGCAATAGGCCGCGATGCGCTGTCGACCTTGCGTTCAGGGCGGGTTCAGCCTGCCAGGGCGATTCATTCCGGCGGCGGTTCGGTTGCAGGAACGATCGAGGTCGGTCTCGGTAGCGCAGCTGGGCGATGAACAGGAGGCTCGGATGCGGATGATTTCCTTGTTGCTCGGCAGCCTTGTCGCTCTTGGCATCGGCGCCGGCGTCGCTGCCGCGGGCGCGGAGCCTGGCCGGCATGTCACGGTGGTCGGCACATTGACCGACGAAGGTGTCGAGTGCCAGGCGCTGCGCGCCAGGAACGGCAAGCTCTACACGCTGACCGGGAACCTGTCGGGCGTGCAATCCGGTGACCGCGTACGGGTGCGCGGCCGCGTCGCCGAAGTTTCGTTCTGCATGCAGGGCGTCACGATCGAGGTGACCCGGGTCAAGGAGCTGAGATAGGTTTTCGGCCAATCCGCGCCGGATCAGGGGCGAACCGCCGCCCGGCGCTGTTCCTGGCGTTGAGCCGGCAGGCTGCAGGAGGGGACAACCGAGGCAGATCTCTGACGCAAGCCTCAGCCGGATAAACCTGACCTCGTTGCCGTGGTGAATCTCCGCCCTCTGTTGCCCGGGAGCCGGTGAGTTCGCTAGTCTGGCGGACCCTTGGCCGGAGCCGTCATGCCCATCATCAACCGATTCGCCGAACTGCACGACGATATCGCCGGCTGGCGGCGCGACTATCACAAGAATCCCGAGCTGCTTTACGCCGTCCACCGCACCGCCGCCGACGTGGCGGGAAAGCTGCGCGAATTCGGCTGCGACGAAGTGGTGGAGGGGATCGGCGGCACCGGCGTGGTCGGCGTCCTCCAAGGGCAGGGCGAGGCGTCCGGCCGCGCCATCGGCCTGCGCGCCGACATGGACGCGCTGCCGATCCACGAGGAAAGCGGCAAGCCCTGGGCGTCGACCGCGCCCGGCAAGATGCATGCCTGCGGCCATGACGGGCACACCGCGATGCTCCTCGGTGCCGCCCGCTACCTCGCCGAGACCCGGCGCTTCGCCGGCACCGCGATTTTCATCTTCCAGCCGGCGGAGGAGGGCGGGGCGGGGGGCCGCGCCATGGTCGAGGACGGCATGATGGACCGCTTCGGCATCGAGGAGGTCTACGGCATGCACAACATGCCGGGCCTGCCCCTCGGCCATTTCGCCATCCGCCCCGGCCCGCTGATGGCCGCCACCGACACCTTCACCCTGGACATCGAGGGCCATGGCGGCCACGCCGCCAAGCCCAACGCCACAATCGACCCGATCGTCGTCGGCGCCGCGATCGTGCAGGCGCTGCAATCGATCGTGGCGCGCAACGTCGATCCGCTCGGCGCCGCCGTCGTCTCCGTCACCACATTCCACGCCGGCGAGGCCTTCAACGTCATCCCGCAGCGGGCGAAGCTCACAGGCACGACGCGCTCGCTCGACCCGCTGGTGCGCGATCTCCTGGAGCGGCGGATGCGCGAGGTCGTGCAGAACGTCGCCTCGGCCTACGGCGCCACCGCGCATTTCTCCTACAGCCGCAACTACCCCGTCACATCGAACCACCCCGAGCAGACCGACAAGGCGATCGCCGTGGCCCGCGATGTCGCCGGCGACAGGAACGTCGAGCCGAACGCTCCGCCGGTCATGGGCGGCGAGGATTTCTCCTACATGCTGGAAGCCCGCCCCGGCGCCTTCATCTTCATCGGCAACGGCGACACCGCCG
>JACCSN010000213.1 GCA_013812985.1 Hyphomicrobiales bacterium
TTTCCGGGGCTTTGCCGGTCGCCCTGATCGGGCGGGACGGCCAGAGACGTTCTTGAGGGTTTCCGGGCCGATCTCCGGGCCTGTCTCTCCCGCGCCGCGTTCGGCGTGACGGCGGTCTCCGCAAGCCGCTTGGTGGGCAAGCAGGCACGCGAACCGGAGAAGCATGAGAGAGGCCGCCCAGCGGCGGCCGGAGGTGCCGAGGACGTGGCGTTCAGACGATTCGGGAGTCTCGCTGCTTCGACCAGTCGAGCGGGAAGCGGGTGTCGGCCATCAGCTGGCGAGCGGACAGGGCCGGATCGTGCCGGCCGGCGAGCAGGCGGGCGACGATGTCGGGCGCCAGAAAATTGATGCGCAAGAGGCGGCTCACATAAGAGGTCGTCATCCCTTCCTCCCGTGCGACGTCGTCGATGCTCGCGCGATCGTCGAGGAGCCGCTGTCCGACCAACCGGGCGAGTGCGACGAGCTTCAGCAGGCCTGGGTTTGCGGCCGTCTCCTCCCCGGCACCCTCGATCACGAGCCGCAGCTCGTTGCCACGCCGCTTCATTTGGACCGGGACGGTCAGGCTCACGCTCGGATGCTCGGCAGACGACGGCACACGCTCGCTCGCGGCTCGACTGTCGACGTCGTCGAGCCAACGCAGCAGCCCGGGCGGGTCGAGCATGATCTCCAGCCGGTCCGGGTGGATCTGCACCCGGGGCACGAAGGCGAGCATCGCCCGTCGCAGGTCCGCCGCGCCGAGCGCCGGCCATCGCTCGTGCCGATCCGCTGCCTGGCTCATGACGTGTCGCTGTGTTCCGGCATCCGGAGCGGCTGTGATCACGACGTCGAGGAGAGCCTGAGGATCTCCGAGGAGCTCACCGATGCGGTTGCGGACGAGGCTTTCGAGCGCGGGGGCGGGCAGACGCCATCCCGGCGCGTCTGGCCGCGAGCCGGTGATGAGGTGACGCGAGACGTAGTACCGGTATCGGATACCCTTCTTGACGGCGTGGGTCGGTGTCATGGCCTCGCCCTCGGCATCGAAGGCGAGCCCCATCAGCAAGCTCGGCTCCGGGCTCGCCGTCCCGGCGGTCCGATCGACCCGGTTTCCGGCGAGGATGGTCTGCGCCTCGCTGAAGAGCGCGTCGTCCACGATGGCGGCGTGCTCGCCGGGATAGGTCACACCCTTGTGCACGACCTCGCCGCGATAAATCCGGTTCGCCAGAAGGTGGTACAGGGCGCCGCGCTCGAAGGGCTGACCGCCATACGGCGAGCCGTCCGCGGCCCGACGCTGCTTGCTGACGACGCCCGCAGCATCGAGCTCGGCCTTCAGCTCGCGGACCGAGCGGAGCTCCACGTAGCGGCGGAAGATCTGACGGACGGTCGCGGACTCGGCTTCGTTCACGACGAGCTTGCGGTCGCGCACGTCGTAGCCGAGCGCCGGCTGGCCGCCCATCCACATCCCCTTCCTCTTGGAGGCCGCGATCTTGTCGCGGATGCGCTCGCCCGTGACTTCGCGCTCGAACTGCGCGAAGGAGAGCAACACGTTCAGGGTCAAACGGCCCATGCTGGTCGTCGTGTTGAAGGCCTGGGTCACCGACACGAACGAGACCCGGTGCTTGTCGAACAGCTCGACGATCCGGGCGAAGTCGGTCAGCGACCGGGTCAGTCGGTCGACCTTGTAGACGACCACGACATCGATCTTGCCGGCCGCGACGTCGGCGAGAAGCCGCTGCAGCGCCGGCCGCTCGGTCGTGCCGCCCGAGAAGCCGCCGTCGTCGTAGACGTCCGGCAGCGCCCACCAGCCCTCATGCTTTTGCGAGGCCACGAAGGCGAGGCTCGCCTCCCGCTGCGCGTCGAGCGAGTTGAACGCCTGCTCGAGCCCTTCCTCGCTCGACTTCCGGGTGTACACCGCGCAGCGCAGTCGGGTACGCGGCTGCGCGGGCGGGACCGGCTTGCGGGTGGCCATCTCAGCGCACCTTGCCGGCGCCGATCAGTTCGGCAGCCCGGTCCTCAGTGGCAGCCGGTCGGCTCGCTGCTTCGGCGCTCGGTATCGACCGCTTGACCAGCCCGAAGAACCGAGGACCCGACCAGTGCGCGCCGGTAATCACCTTCGCGATCGTGGTCAGCGACGCATAGGTCGTCCCGGCATACGCGAAGCCGTTCTCCCCGACATCGACCGTGTGGGTGCGGCCACGCCATTCCCGAACCAGCCTCGCTCCGGGCCGGAGGCGCGGGCTCGATTCGACGGTGATCTCGTTCCCGGCCCTGAGCTCGCTCGCAAGGTTTGCGAGCCGCCGTAACATCGCCTTGGAGTGGCCGCCCAGCGCCCGTTCCTGGATACGGTACGCGACCGCCCTCAGGATCAGATCGCGGCTGAGTTGGGGCGGCTCGGTGCCATACAGGCGCCGCCACTCCCCCTTCAGGCCGCCCAGGTCCACTTGCTCCAGCGCTGACAGGCGGGCAGCCAGCGCGCCGGTGCTCTCCTGCCGCTCACCCTGAACTTCGCGCTGCGAGGCGCCGTCGCGTATTGCCCCGTGGGTCATGCCGATCTCCTCGTGGCGCCAAACTGCGCCTCCCACGAGGTGAAGCCCGGGACGGGACCGGGCGCGCGTCAGCTACCCAGGAGAGCGCCGCCGCATGTCCATGCATGCTCTGGTCGGACGTGAAGTCCAGTCGGTTTCTCCGAAAATAACCGGAT
>JACCSN010000221.1 GCA_013812985.1 Hyphomicrobiales bacterium
CTTTGGAGGGATCGGCGGTTTCGGTGAAGGTCTGGAACATTCGATCGCCCTTAGCATGACCGCCGCGCCTTCGGGAGAGTGTCGGAAGGTCCTGGCGGCTCCCGGACGCCTCAGAAGCCTTCCGCCAGGCCTCGTTGCGGGTTCCTCAGACCGTCGGGGCACGACGAAGCCGATCGCCAGATGGTGGGCGGCGCAGATGGAGCACGGCCCAATTCTCAAACAAGCGCGCTTGCCGGAGATAGATGCGCTGAGCGCCGTAAGCCGCGACGACCCGCTCGCGCTGCTGACGGAGAAGGCCCGAAAGGACGAGGTCGCCGCCGGGGGCCAGCACCCGCGCGACGGCGGGCGCGAGCCGCATCAGCGGCTCAGCCAGGATGTTTGCGACGACGAGATCGAATGGCGCGTGGTCGTGGATGGAGGGATGCGCAAGGCCATTCGCTCGCACGGCGCGGACGAGGTGGCCGACATGGTTCAGCGCGGCGTTGTCGATCGCGACCTTCACGGCGATCGGATCGATATCGGCGGCAAGAACCGGCGTGCGGAGCACTTTGGCGAGCGCGATGGCGAGCACGCCCGAACCGGAGCCGAGGTCGAGCGGGTTGACATAGCGACGCCGCTTGAGCAGCTGGTCGAGCACGCAGAGGCAGCCGGCGGTGGTTCCGTGATGCCCGGTGCCGAAGGCCTGCCCGGCGTCGATCTCGATCGCCATGCGTCCGGCTGGCAGGCGATGGCGGTCGTGGCTGCCATGCACGAGGAAGCGGCCGGCGGCGACTGGTTTCAGCGCTTCCAGGCCGGCGGCGATCCAGTCCGTCTCGGGAAGGACTTCGACCGTGAGCGGCGCGCCGAAGGCATCGGTCCCGAGCCTGTCGCGGACTTGCGCGGCGATCGGGTCCGGATCGCCGGCTTCGAAATAGGCGTCGACGGACCAGAGCCCGTCGGGGCGCTCGTCGAGCGAGATGACGACGCCCGCGTCGCCCCAGTCGCGCTCGAGGAAACTGGAAATGCGCCGCGCCTCGGGGAGGGCGGCGAAGAGGCTGGTCTTGATGGTCATGCTCGGGTCGAGAAATCAGCGGGTGAGGCCGAGCATGATTGCCAACGCGGAATCCACGGCTTCCATATCCGAAGCCGCAAGGTCTCCGATCTTCCCGCGGGTCCTGCGAACTTGGATGGCCATGATCTTATCGGCCATGACCTGAGAAACAGCGCGCAGACCATTGACGCTGCTGGGTTGTATCGTCGGTCGTACATGCCGGGATACAATCAGGTCACTTGAAAGAGGACACACAACGACGCTCTCCAGCGGCTCGGTCAAGTCGCGCTGGACGATGACAGCAGGCAGAGGCTTGCCGTACTCGCCGGGAGCGGAGACGATGATCACGTCTCCGCGTTTCAATCCCGCGGCCAATCGGCGACCTGCTCAATCCAGTCCAAGATTTCTGTTTCTCCCGCACTGCTGCGGATAGCTTCGAAATCCCTTCGAAGCTCTTCTTCGAAGCCTGGTTCGTCGGTGTCGGGCACCCAAACAAGGATCGGCCGTAGGCCCTTGGCCCGGAGCTCGGGGTTCTCCGCTAGCAACTGCTCTTCGATGCTCTTGGCAAGTCTGGACATCGAAGCCCTTTACACCGGGTCGGCATCTGAAAACAGAGCCTCAGGCGCTGGCCGAAAGCCAGGGCGGCGCGGGCGTGTCGAGCGCGGTCAGCCGCCGTAGCGCCCGCCGGCGGATCGCCGGCACGCGCAAAGCCAGCGGCAGCAGGTTGCGGCGCAGGGCGCGCGGGAGCGGGTCGTCGGAGGACAGGAGCCGGGTCGCCGGATCGACGGTGCGCAGGACCTGCCGGCCCACCGGCCAGCGCTCGGCGGTATAGCGCGCGGTCTGTCCCTCATCGATCAGCCAGGCGAGCCAGGCGGCGTCCTCGATGCCAATATTCATGCCGCGGCCACCGACGGGCGAATGGATATGGGCGGCGTCCCCGGCCAGGAAGACCGGGCCTTTCTGGTAGTTTTCGACTTGCCGGTGGGAAATGCGGAACGTCGTCCGCCAGCGCACCTCCATCACCTTTATGGCCGGCGGGACGTGGCCTAGCACGTCGGCCTGATCGGAGAAGAAGCGGACGAGCGGCCAGCGGATCGGGAGCATGGCGAAGAGGACCGGCGCGAGGTCGAAGGCGTGCACCGTCTCGCGGGCGAGGTCGGAGTCGACGATGCAGTCCGCCAGGCCCCATTCGGTCTCATAGGCGCTGCCGGAAAAATCCAGGCCGACGCACTTGCGCACCCTCGAATGCGCGCCGTCAGCGCCGATGACGATATCGGCCCGCACGATTTCGGTCGGCGCTGCGGCGCGGCCGAGTTGGACCGCCACGCCGGTGTCTCCAGGCTCCAGGGACAGCAGCTCCGTTTGCCATTCCACGTTTATGCCGAAGCCGACGAGCACCTCGACCAGGATCGTCTCGACCTCGCTTTGCGGCAGCATGAGAATGAACGGGTAGCGGCCGCCGACCGCGGCGATGTCGATGCGGAACAGATCGCGCGTGGCGGTATGGAACTGCGCGGCGCGTACCTTTGTGCCGGCCGCGATCAGCGGCGCGCTAACGCCGCTCGGCGCCAGGATCGCCAGCGTGCGCGGATTGATGCCGAGCGCCCGCGATTCCGCCGCGGGGCCGCTGTCCTTATCGACGATGCGCGGTGAATACCCGCGGCGCGCCAGCTCGATCGCCGCGGTGAGCCCGGTCGGTCCCGCTCCGACGATCAGGATGGAACGCTTGGGAGGGCTCATGTTTCACGCCATGATACGAAGGAACTCGCGGCGCATAAGCGCTTGGCGCTCCTTCCGCCAAAGGAAGATTGAGCCTTTCCGCCCCTGGCCAAGCGCAAAGATGCTGCATCCGCTTTGTCCCGGGAAAGGGCTGTTGGGCGTTCGCGTTCGGCCATCATCGCGGGCGGCAGGATTTCCCAATCGGCCCACATTGCAGAGCGGATGTGACTTTGCTACGCTTGGTTGCGACCAATAGCGGACTGCGTGCAGGCTGGGGAGGCAATGGTGGCTGGGGATGTGGGATTTGCAGAGTCGATCGCGCCGGCGTTGGGATCCCTGGGAACGGCAGGTGCGCCCGGGCCGATTTTGCACGATTACGGCGGGGGCGTCCAGATCGTCCTTGGCGCGGCCGGCAGATCGGCGCACGACACTTCAGCAGCGGAGAATTTGGGGTCTAATGTGCCCGGAGAAGAACGAGCTCCGGATACCGAGGCGCTAGGGCTGCGAGCTCTCGCCCTTCGCGAGAGCCAGGAATATGTCTCGGCAAAAGCCGCGCGCCCTTACGCGGGAAGTGACTGGGGCAGCGTGGGCGAGGCTGGACCTCAAGTGCTGCACATGGAAGCTGGTCAACATGCCGCCTTGCTTTCAGAGGCGTCAGACGTTGAGGCCGGAGCGCCGACGCCGGGCACCAGCGACAGATTGACCGGGCGGGTCGCAGTCGGACTTTTCATCGTGGATGGCCCCCAGAGTCAGTTGAAATTTTCTGGCCAAGAACGGATCAAGGTCGTTGCCGAGGTTCAGAACGGGCTCTCCTGGCTGGCTGGGCAGGCTCCGGCCAGGGACGTAACCTGGGTGCACGACATCAAGACGATCACGTCGAACGCTGCTGAGACGCAAAGCGGAACCACCTATGAGGATTTCGAGGCCCCCTGGCGCGATGCCGCTCTCGCAAGCCTGGGATATGGCCCAGGGCTCGCGGGCGTGGGTCAGTATACGCGGGATCTGCGGACTCGACTTGGCACGGATTGGGCGTACCTCATTTTTTTTGTAAAGTATCGCCTGCATCATTTTGCGTACGCGAGCCTTGGCGGGCCGCGTCTTGTGATGCATTACGAGAACGATGGCTGGGGTCCCGACAATATCGATAGCGTGGTCGCCCATGAGACCGGGCATATCTTCGGGGCTCCTGACGAATACCGTAGTTCAGGCTGCGATTGCGGGGGAAGCTACGGCTTTTTCGGCAAACCAAATGGAAATTGCGAGGCCTGCGCGCAGGCTTTGGAACCCTGCATCATGCGCGCGAACACTTGGGCGATGTGCCGGTTCACGCCGTTTCATTTGGGTTTTGATATGTCCGGGCAGGCCCCCGAAGGATCGGAGGAATCGGCTGATGGACAAGCTCGTGGTTTTGCGGGGGTCGGACCTCTTAGGCGTTCGATCTCGAATAGACGCCAAGTCGCACGTCAAGCAAGAAGCCTCTGCTCGCGTCCTGGTTTTGGAGGGCGACGCGAGTTCGGTCGAGGCGATTACGGCTTCCCCAGAAGTGTCCAGCTTCGAAGAACTCGCGGCCGATCCTGAAGGTTTCGCCTCCCTAGAACTCACGCCTTCTGAAGAAATGTTCATCGAGGCATGGAATCAGGGACAATCGATGCAAAAGAAGGATAGGGTGGGAGAAGGGCTGACTTGGGACCATGAAGGTTTCGAGGCGCCCTGATTCGACGCGACTCAGGTTCGGAAGATCAAGCCGCCTCGACGAAGCTATCCACCACCCGCTTCTGACCCGCCTTGTCGAAATCCACCGTGAGCTTGTTGCCGTCGACTGCGGCGACGGTGCCGGGGCCGAATTTCTGGTGAAGAATGCGGTCGCCGCGGCTGAAGCGAGCGTCGCCGCCGATGACGCTCTTGGCGATGAGCTCGCCTTCGATGGTGACCGGCTGCCGTTGGGCGCGTTTGCGTGGATCGACGGTGTCGCGATTGGCTTGCGCGCGCTGCCAGCCCGGCGTGCGGTAGGCGGAGTTGAACGGCTCCATCTTGTCGAAGCGGGAACCGCCGTAACCGCCCATCCCGCCGCCGCCATAACCGCCATAGCTCGCCGGCTCCGACACCTCGACATGCGCCTCCGGTAGATCGTCGAGGAAACGGGAGGGGAGGGTTGATTGCCAGAGGCCATGGACGCGGCGGTTGGAGACGAACCAGATCGCCGCGTTTTTCCGGGCGCGGGTCAGGCCGACATAAGCAAGCCGGCGCTCCTCTTCGAGCCCGGCGCGGCCGTTCTCGTCTATGGCGCGCTGATGCGGGAACAGGCCTTCCTCCCAGCCGGGCAGGTAGACCACGTCGAACTCCAGCCCCTTGGCGGAATGCAGCGTCATGATCGAGACCGCCTCCTCGCCGGCGGCGCCCTCGGCGTCCATGACCAGCGAGACGTGCTCGAGGAAGCCGCCGAGCGATTCGTATTCGCCCATGTTGTTGATGAGCTCCTTGAGGTTTTCGAGCCGCCCCGGCGCCTCGGCGGACCGGTCGTGCTGCCACATCTCGGTGTAGCCGGATTCCTCCAGGATCATTTCGGCCAGGTCGGTATGGCGCATCGCCTCGATGGCTTCCGACCAGCGGGTAAAACTCCGGA
>JACCSN010000281.1 GCA_013812985.1 Hyphomicrobiales bacterium
TGGCGCTTCTGCGAAGCGAGCGCGGCATAGAGGAGCGGCGCGCCGTTGGCCGTTTCAGGGTAGCGGGAGAGCGGCACGACATATCCGATCATGCCGAACTGCATGCTTTCCTCATAGCCTTCCGGCAGATTGGCCTGGATCACGCCGCGAAGCGCCGCGATGGCGACGCGTCGCTCCGGCGCAAGCTCCGCGAGATAGCCCTCCACCGTCGCCGACTTGCTCTGAACCATGATTGCTCCCGCTCAATCGGCCCAGCCTGTCTTGCCAACGCGGCTGTGCAATGACTAATGCTGCCTGAAAGACGAGCTTTCAAGAATGCCCATCCGCTATTTTGAGGATTTCCAGGCCGGGCAGGAATTGCCGCTCCGGACCTCGACGATCACCCGCGCCGAAATCGTCGCCTTCGCGGCGGAGTTCGACCCGCAGCCGTTCCATCTCGATGAGGCGGCGGCCGCGGAGACGATGCTCGGCGGCCTCGCGGCCTCCGGCTGGCACACCTGCGCCCTCTTCATGCGCATGCTCTACCATGGCTGGCTGAGCGAGACCGCCTCGATGGGCTCGCCCGGCGTCGACAGTCTTAAATGGCTGCGGCCCGTCAGGCCCGACGACGTGCTGTCCGGCCACTCCATCGTGCTCGACATCACCGCTCCCAAGAGCCGGCCAGACCGTGGCTTTGTCCGCTTTCACCACGAAGTGGAGAATGCGCGCGGCGATAAGGTCATGACCCTGGAGAACCCGATCATGTTCGGCCGACGCCCGTCCTCGTGAGCATGCGATGACATTCTTCGAGGACATCGCAGTCGGCGAGCGGCGCGCCATCGGCTCGCATCATTTTACCGCGGAGGAAATCAAGCGCTTTGCCGGCGCCTTCGACCCGCAACCGTTCCACACTGACGAGGCGGCGGCGGCCAAGAGCCATTTTGGCGGGCTCTGCGCGTCCGGCTGGCATACGCTGTCCGTCTGGATGAAGCTGAACGTCCGCGAGCTGCAGCGAAGCGCCGGCGAGCTCGCCGGAGCGGGCGCGCCGACCGCAAGGCTCGGCCCCTCCCCCGGCTTCAACGAGCTGCGATGGCTGAAGCCCGTCTATGCCGGCGACACGATCAGATTCGAGACCGAGGTGACGGGAAAGAAGGCCAGCCGCTCGAAGCCGGATTGGGGCCTCGTGACGATGCGAAACGCCGGCCGCAATCAGGCCGGCGAGGAGGTGATTTCGTTCATCGGACACGTTTTCGTGGAGCGGCGGGAGGCTGCTTGGGAGAACGCAGGTTCCTCGGGTCTGAACTCCTAAGGTAAGCGAAGGATGTAGGCTGCTTTCAGTTTATGGGTATGCACATCAAATCTGTTCTGAAGCTTCCCCTGGCCCGTTTGTATCCGCCTCTACAATCATGTTGAGATCTGGCGGAACCCCTTCCGGCGGCATTCGCTTTCGGATGGTGTCGAAGATCGTGGATTTCGACCGATTATGTCACCGCCATAGCGCCAGCAGAAGCAGGCCGAGGACAAGTCCTATGATCGTGATCATGACGAATACGTTGAAGACGCGCGTAGAGGGAATCTCTGTGGTGAAAAGTGCTGTAAGGAAGCTGAGAGCGGCCGACAGCAGGAAAATGGCAAAGTTCAGATAAAGTGATTCCGGTGAGCCGCGCTTCAAAAGCTGGAGCTCCGAATCGGATACCTCATAGATGTTCAATCTGTCTATTCTCGCGCGCCGGACCGCTGGCAGGAATTCTGGAGCATTCCGATCTGTCATGTGGCGCCTTGATACGTGCTCACTGATGCCCTGACGGAGCCTGGATAGCCTCCCAGATCAATGACGAGATGCCAACGGCCAGGACGAGGAGGAGCAAGGCGGGCCGGTGACTGTCTTACAAGGCCGCCACGGTAGGTGTGACGCTCGCCACGTGTGTACTTCGAGAAGTTGACCTCATCCAGAAGTCTGACATTGGCTCCGTTATCGAGCGCGACCTTAATGATTTCGCCAGGCCCAAGGTCAAACTTATAATGTAAATAGTTCATCGGGATTCATACCTTCTCTTAGTGCCCCGAAAATTCCACCAGCGTCCTGACCGGCACCCCGAGCGCCTCCAGTTTCCGGGAGCCGCCGAGGTCCGGCAGATCGATGACGAAGACGGCGGCGACCACGTCGGCTCCCATTTCCTTCAGGAGCTTCACCGCGCCTTCGGCGGTGCCGCCGGTGGCGATGAGGTCGTCGACCAGGATCACCTTCTCGCCGGGAACGACGGCGTCGCGGTGCATCTCCATCTCATCCAGCCCGTATTCCAGCGAATAGGCGATGCGCACCGTGGCATGCGGAAGCTTGCCGCGCTTTCGGATCGGCACGAAGCCGGCCGAGAGTTGGTGCGCAACGGCGCCGCCGATGATGAAGCCGCGCGCCTCGATGCCGGCGACCTTCTCGATCCTGGACCCCGTCCAGGGCCGGACGAGCTCGTCGACGGTTCGCCGGAACGCCTCCGCGTTGCCGAGGAGCGTGGTGATGTCGCGAAAGATGATCCCGGCGCGTGGGTAGTCGGGGATCGTGCGGATCGCCGCTTCAAGGTCGGAGGCCAGCGTGGTCATGCGCACGTTCTCTCGCGTTGCTTGCTGCATCCGGGCGACGATGTTCATATTGCCGCTGCCGGCGCTCGCCCGATCTGATCCAGAATGGATTCGAAATCGACGCCTGCATAGCGCAGCACGAGGAGGATCGCGACCAGAAGGACGGCATAGATCAGCGCGGAGACGATGCCGGCGGGGATCTGCCGCTGCCAACGTCCGGCTTCCTCCACCTTGTGAGCGGCGCTCTCGATGCGCTCGGTGATCGCTGCTTGTGCGATCAGCGGTCGTTCCCTTTCTACAGCCTTGCTTGCATAAGCTTCAAGGTTGCGTCTACCGTCTGCACGGTATCTCTGACGTTGACCTTCCGTCATGGCAGCAATCAAGAATGCGTCGATTTGGTCCTGCGTTGGATCAACGCCATACTTCGCAAGCGAAGCGACGAGAAAGTCCTTTTTGTCACGTTTGTAGAGGGCGTAAGCGACAAGGCCTTCCTGATCGGTCTCATTCAGGACGAACGACTCGAAAACCCCGTTGTAGATTTTGCCCTCGTCAGCCCTGCTCATTGGAATGGGTGAGATTTCTCATACGCCTGTAGAGCGTCTATCGCCGCTTCTTGTGGAGTCAGATTATTCGGCGGCGAATGTATCGCTTCAATGATCGCGTTCAGAGCTTCTGGGGGCAGAGTCCGACGGTTGCGGAGGACCTCTGTTGCCGCCGCGAGCGCTTCCTGATGCACGTCCTCTCGTAGGCGGACCGGATTGTCTCCCGGCCTTTCGCCAGGAATTGGTCGCCTGCGCACGAAAACGCTCTCGACAGTGTGGTCCTCGACGGACGCTGCACGAGGGCTGGCCTGCTTCCACATCGCGGTTCTCCGCACCTTCGACGAACATATAGAACCGGACCTGAAATATCCTAGCCGCGAAGCACCCGCCCCGCCACCGCATCGAGCTTCGCCAACAGCGCCGGGTCCCACCTCTCCCGCGCCGTCATGATCGCATGATCGAGCGCGCGGTCGGAGCCGATCGAGCACGGGTCGTGCTCCCGCGGAAAGTCGCGCGCCAGCCGGGCGAGCACGAGCTGCACCCGCTCGCGGTTCTCCGCCATGACCTTCAGCACGGATTGCACGTCCACCTGCCCATGCTCCTCGTGCCAGCAATCGTAGTCGGTCACCATGGCGATGGTCGCGTAGGTGATCTCCGCCTCCCGCGCGAGCTTGGCTTCCGGCATGTTGGTCATGCCGATCACGTCGCAGCCCCAGGAGCGATAGAGCCGGCTCTCGGCGAGCGAGGAGAATTGCGGGCCCTCCATGACGATGTAGGTTCCGCCGCGCCGGCAGGCCACGCCCTCCGCCTCGCCTGCGGCGCCGATGCGCTCGGCAAGATTCGGGCTGACCGGGTGCGCCATGGAGACATGTGCCGTGATCCCGGCGCCGAAGAAGCTTTTCTCGCGCGCGAAGGTGCGATCGATGAACTGGTCGACGAGCACGAAGGCGCCGGGCGCAAGGTCCTCGCGGAGCGATCCTACGGCCGAAACAGAGACGAGGTCCGTGACGCCGGCCCGTTTCAACGAGTCGATATTGGCGCGGTAGTTGATGTGGGTCGGCGAAAGCCGGTGCCCGCGACCGTGGCGGGGCAGGAAGCGGAGGGACAATCCGTCCAGCTCGGCGAAGAGGATTTCGTCGGATGGCTCTCCCCAGGGGCTCTCGATCCGCCGCCATTCGGGCCGCTCGAGCCCGGGCAG
>JACCSN010000301.1 GCA_013812985.1 Hyphomicrobiales bacterium
GCGCATAGGCTCGGGCGGCGCGTGGCGGATTGGTATCCCATCGGTACTCGAAGAGCTTCTGCGTCAGTTCCGGACCCCAGAGAAAGTGGAGCACCGGCGCGTAGTAAAAGACGACCTGGTTGCTGGAGAAGGGGGCCGAGTCCGGCGCCTGCCGTCCCGCCGGGTCCTGCGGCCAGAAGAAGAGCTCCGTGTAGGGGTGGACGTCCCGCTTGTAGCGCTTGACCTCGGCGAGCTCGGCCGCCCTTTTAGGGGAGTCCGGGGCCGGCGGCGGTCCCGGCCGGAACTGGTCGCCGGACGCGAGCACCCACGTCTTCCACGTCCCCAACGTTGGATAGGCGAGCGACGCCGGATCGCCGGTCCACAGGCCCGGGCCGGTCGGCATGGTGGTCGGGTCGAACTCGGCATCCGAGCCATCGTTCTTGGCGTAGGCGATGAAGAGTTCTCCGACTTGCCGCCCGAGATCGAGCCCCGCAGCTGTATCACTGGGGTAGGCCACGCCAGCCATGACCCGGGAGTCGGCAGCCTCGCTGGCCATCTCCGCGAAGCGCTCGGAATCATCAGGGAACAGAAAGCCGAGGACGCTCGCAGCGGCGCCAGCTGTGACCGCATGCTCGCAGGGATAGGCGGGGCTGGCCGGAGTCGGGATCGCGGTTCGCAGCGACGCCTCGGCGACGGCTGGGCGGGGCCGGTTGTAGGCGTACTTCGCGTCCCAGGCGGCGATGGTGGCGTCGTAGATCGCCGCATTGAGGTGCGCCATCACGCGGTAGGCATCACCCGGCCCCATCCCGGCCCGGAGCGTCTGCTGCATGGCGATCTCGTTCCAGCGGTAACCGGGCGCCCCAGCATCCCAATAGGAGATTCGGTCCAAGCCGGCAACGCCGCGCTTGGCCCCCATCACCCGCACGTCGCGAAGCTCGGCTCGGGTTGCCGCCTCGTCTGGCGGGCCGACAGGGCGAAGTTGGTCGCCTGCCGACAGGATCCAGGTCCTCCATGAGCCGGCGTCCGGCTCGATCAGCATGCCTGAGGCCGACGCCTCGATGGCGCCAGCACGGCTCGGGGTGGTCATCCCCAATGCAGTGGCAACTCCTATCCCGCCGAGGCCGCGTAAGGCCGCGCGACGGGAGGCGGTGCCGCTCAACATCGAGACGCGCGGGTCTCGGGTCGTCTCCATGATCGTCTCCTTCTGCTTCGTTCGTGCGAGTGCCAAGAGCGCTCGGTGGTGGCAGCCAGTCAAACGGTTCCGCTGCCAGCGCGTCGCCGATCCGCTAAGGGATAGGGCCAGCATGCAGGGGAGTACCGAAGGGCACATCGAACGAATGGTGCCATCCGTTCTCGTTTGATCGCCCGGCCGCCAAATGCGAGTGCAGCTACCGGCAGAGGGGGAAGTGCGGTCCATTTGGATCGCACTTCCCTCTGGCTGACGCGACCGGCGACCGACGCGCAGGTCGCGCATCCGGTAGCGCGTCGTCGCTCAACGCGCTACCGGGCATTGCCGAGGTGCACCCCGTGCGAGAACGGCTCCTGGGGCGACGAAGCCGGGATGGTGCCGAGTGCGGCCAGCAGCTCCCGCACCGACGCGGGCGTCAACATCACCACGTGGGTGGTGATTTGGCCATCCACGACGACGGCCTCGGTCGTCGCTTCCAGAGTCTCTACCCCCAGCTCCCGCCAGGGGTCGCTGGCGAGCCGGCTGAGGAAGCTGACCCGGTCATCGGCGACCGCGAGTGTGCCGTCCACCATCTCGATCTGATCGCCGTTGGCGACGCCCTGCTCGTAAAACATGCGGAACTGTTCCTTGCCGCGGCAGACACCGGCCGAGCCGTCCGGCGTGGGGAGGGCGACATGGACCGCGTCGTCGGTATAGAGTGCCAGGATCCCCTCGAGGTCGCGGGCGTTGACCGCCGCGACGTAGGCCGCGACCACCGCCGCCGGATCGCTGCCCTCGATCGGCTGGACGTGGTCGGCGCGGGTCGGGAGCACGAAGGCCGGCAGCATCAGGAGGCCGACCGCGATCAGGAGCGGGGCGAACACGGGCCACCGTCGCTGGGTGGCGGAACGGGTCCGCGGACGGTGAAGGTGGAGGCTATCGACGAGGCGAATTGATTTTGCGTTCATGGTTGACTCCTTATGACGTGACTCTCTCGCGACTTGCGTCCGGCACGTCCCGGGGTGGGCCGGCGATTCCGAGGAACGGGTTCATCATGCGCTCGGCCAGCGCCGCGCACATCGAACGAAGGTCGCAATCGGGCGGAGCGCGGGCCGCGGCCGTCTACGACTTAAGGTGTAGGCGGGCGCGCCAGGGGGGGGGTGCGGTTAGACGAGACCGTGGGTGTGGGCGTAGGCGGTGAGAGCCGAACGTGACGGGAGGTTCAGCTTGCCGAGGATATTGGTCAGGTGGCGCTTGACGGTGGGGACGCTGATGAAGAGAGCCTCGGCGATCTCCCGGTTGGAGTGGCCGGCCGCGACCAGCCGCAGCACGTCCAGCTCGCGCGGCGTCAGGCCATGCACCGTCACACTCGTGATCGGTTCTCGCTCTGCTCCCGATGTCGGCTCGCGCGCCACCAGAGCCGCTTCCGCCCGCGCCTCCTCGGGCGACAGCCGCCGCCCATTGTTCCACGCCGCGGCGAACGCCTCCTCACCCAGCGCCGCCCGCGTCGCCGCCATATCCTTTTCGTACCGCGGTAGCAGGCCCGGCACGAGGGCCACCCCCTGCCTTTCGCGGGCGGCCTCGGCCGCCCCCAGCAGCCGCGCCGCCCGCTCGTGCTCTCCGGAGGCGACGGCGATTTCGGCCAATCCTTCGAGGCACCAGCGCAGGCCCCAGGCGTCCCAAGTCAACCCCAGTCGCTCCTGCCAGAGCGCCGCGGCCCGGGCATGCTCGCCCCGCTTGAGGGCGACCACCGCCATGCCGCTCTGAACCAGCGCTGGGCCGTAGCGGTGACCTTCCCGCCGGCATCGGACGAGGGCCTCCTCCAGGTGGCGCTTGGCCGCCGCGAAATCGCCGCGGACGCCCGACAAGCGGCCGACGTGGTAGAGCGAATGCGCGGTCCAGTAGGGCGTGTTCATCGGCAGGAGGAGGCGCAAGGCGTCCTCGTGCAGCGCCAGCGCCCGCGCGAACTCACCCCGATCCTCCGCCACGAAGCCGAGCAGGTACAGCGCCTTGGCGGTCGCCAGCTCATCGCCGACCGCATGGGCGAGCGCGAGGCTCTCCTGGGCCAGCGCCTCGGCGCGGCGGTGATCGCCCAGGACCCGAGCGAACCATGCCGCCTCCCACAGCGCGGTCACGCGCTGCGCAGCGGCCGCTGTTTCACTCACGGTTACCGCACGCTCCGTCCAAGCCCGCCCCTCGGTCAGAGACCCACGCATGGTCCAGTACCACCGCAGTGCGACCGCGAGCCGGAGGAGTGCCGTCACCTCGCCACGCTTGGCGGTCCAAGCGAGCGCCGTCCGCAAGTTACCCTGCTCGGCGGTCACCCGGGCAAACGCCAGCACGGGGTCCGGTACCTCAAGGACGAAAGCGGCCACCGCCTCGGAGAAGGCCACGAAGTACTCCGCGTGCCGTTGGGCGACGACATCCACCTCGCCGCACTCCGCCAGCCGCTCCAGTCCGAACTCGCGCACCGTCTCCAGGATCAAGTAGCGCGGCTCCCCGCCCGGACCGTCCTCCTCCCGCAGGAGGCTCTTGTCGGCGAGCGACGTCACACCGTCCAGAACGTCGATCCCAGGGCCGTCCTCGCCCCCAGCGACCGCCTCCGCCGCCTCCAGGGTGCAGCCGCCGGCGAAGATGGACAGTCGCCGGAACAGTGTCTGTTCTTCCGACGAGAGCAGGTCGTAGCTCCAGGCGATCGTGTCCCGCAGCGTCCGCTGCCGCGCCGGCAAATCCAGCGCTCCCCCTGTCAGCAGGGTGAGGCGCCGATCCAGCCGCGCCAGGAGTGCCGCCGGCGGCAGCACCTTGCTCCGCGCCGCCGCCAGCTCTAGCGCCAGTGGCAGCCCATCCAGGCGGTGGCAGACCGCGGCGACGGCCGGCGCATTGCTCTGCGTGAGGGTGAAGTCGGGGCGCACCTCCCGCGCCCGCGCCACGAAGAGTCGCACCGCCCCCACCTCACCAAGGTCCGCAATGGGGGGCAAGCGGTCGGGGTCGGGGAGGGCCAGCGGTGGCACCACCAACTCGTGCTCGCCCCGCAGCCGCAGCCGCACCCGGCTCGTGATCAGGAGCTTCAACCGGGGGCACGCCGCCAGGAGGTCGGCGATGGCCGGCGCCGCTGCCAGCAGGTGCTCAAAGTTGTCCAGTAGGAGGAGGGTCTGCTGCTCGCCTAGGTACCGCGCCAGGGTGGCTGGCAGCGGATCACCCCCCGCCTCCCGCACCCCGACCGCCACGGCCACCGTTGGGAGGACCAAGGCCGGCTCAGCGATCGGCGCCAGGGGGACGAACGCGACGCCGTCGGCGAAGTCATCGCCAAGGGTACGGGCCACTTCGAGGACGAGGCGAGTCTTGCCCACCCCACCCGGACCGGTCAAGGTCAGGAGCCGAACATCGGGTCGACCCAGCAGTTCGGCAATGTCGGCAACCTCGCGCTCGCGCCCGACCAGCAGCGTCGGCGGCACGGGGAGGCGCGACGGTGAGGCGTCCGTTGCGGACGGGGCCTCCGCGTGGTCGGTTTGTGGGGGCTGGCGCGCGGCGGCGAGGAGGGCGGCCCGGTCTGCCGAGGCCAGGTCGAGGGCGTCCGCGAGGAGACGGACGGTCTCCAGGCGGGGCGCGCGGCGAGCG
>JACCSN010000339.1 GCA_013812985.1 Hyphomicrobiales bacterium
AGAACAAGCGGGCGGTCGAGGACAAGTACATCGGCCCGCTGGTCAAAACGTGGATGAATCGCTGCATCCACTGCACGCGCTGCATCCGCTTCTCCACCGAGGTGGCGGGCGTCTCCGAGCTCGGCGCCACAGGGCGGGGCGAAGACATGGAGATCACTACATATCTGGAGGAGGCGATGACGTCCGAGCTCCAGGGCAACGTGGTCGACCTCTGCCCGGTCGGCGCGCTTACCTCGCGGCCCTATTCCTTCAAGGCGCGGCCCTGGGAACTGTCCAAGACCGAGTCAATCGACGTCATGGACGCGCTCGGCTCCAACATCCGCGTCGATGCGCGCGGCAAGGAGGTCATGCGCATCCTGCCGCGCCTGAACGATTTCGTGAACGAAGAATGGATCTCCGACAAGACGCGGCACGTGGTGGATGGGCTCAGGACACAGCGCCTCGACCGGCCTTATTTGCGCGTCGACGGCCGGCTGCGGCCTGTCAGCTGGGCGGAGGCCTTCGCAAGCGTCGCCGAGCGAGTCTCCCGCACTTCGGGAGAGCGCATGGGCGCCATCGCCGGCGATCTCGCCAGCGTCGAGGAGATGTTCGCGCTGAAGCTCCTGATGGAGGGGCTCGGGTCGAGGAACATCGACTGCCGACAGGATGGCGTCGCCCTCGATCCCTCGCTCGGCCGCGGCTCCTACCTGTTCAACGCCACGGTCGCCGGGATCGAATCTGCCGACGCGGTGCTGCTTATTGGCTCCAATCCTCGGATCGAATCGCCCGTGCTGAATGCGCGCATCCGCAAGCGCTGGCGGCTCGGCGGCCTCCCCATCGCGCTGATCGGCGAACCGGCCGAACTGACTTATTCCTACGACCATCTCGGCGGCGGTCCCGAATCGCTGTCCCGTCTCCTTTCCGGCGAGGGCGACTTCTACCAAGCGCTGAAGGCCGCCAAGCGCCCGCTGATCATTGTCGGCCAAGGCGCGCTTATGGGGAGGAGCGGCGCCGCGGTGCTTTCGGCCGCCGCGAAGCTGGCCGTCGATCTCGGCACTGTGAGCGAGGACTGGATCGGACTGAGTGTCCTCCACACGGCCGCCTCCCGCATCGGTGGCCTCGACCTCGGTTTTGTGCCGGGGGATGGCGAGCAAACTGCGCGAGACATGGTCGTGGGCGCCGCCGCTAGCAGGCTTGACGTGCTGGTGCTGCTAGGCGCCGACGAGATCGCCATGCCGCGGCCGGGCGCCTTCGTCGTTTATCTGGGCACGCATGGCGATGCCGGTGCTCATCGTGCTGACGTCATCTTGCCGGGAGCGGCTTACACCGAAAAATCGGGCATCTGGGTCAACACGGAGGGCCGGGTTCAGCTTGGCCTTCGCGCCGCATTCCCGCCGGGCGAGGCGCGCGACGATTGGTCGATCCTGCGCGCTCTTTCCGGCGCGCTTGGCAGCGCGCTCCCGTTCAACTCGCTCCAGGAACTCCGCGCGCGGCTCTACGCTGCGCATCCGCACATGGCGCGATTCGACGAAGTGAAGCCGGGGCGCCCAGCCGACGTCACGCGCCTGGCCGGGCTGGGCGGCGAGCTTGCCGGTTCGGCCTTTCCGACCCCGATCAAAGACTTCTATCTCACCAATCCGATTGCCCGCGCCTCCAGGATCATGGCCGAGTGTTCTGCGCTGCGTTTGGGACCGGTGGCGCAGGCGGCGGAATAGGTGCGACAAATGCCGGGGCCGAACGGATGAACGAGTTCTTCGGAAACTATGTGTTTCCCGGGCTGATCATCGCCGGGCAGAGCGTGCTGCTCATGACCACGCTGCTCATCCTGGTCGCCTATCTGCTCTACGCCGACCGTAAAATCTGGGCGGCGGTGCAGCTTCGCCGCGGCCCCAACGTCGTCGGGCCTTGGGGCCTGTTCCAGTCCTTCGCCGACCTCCTCAAGTTCGTGTTGAAGGAGCCGGTCGTCCCGGCGCCCGCCAACAAGGCGATTTTTCTTCTGGCGCCGGTGGTGATGACCACCCTGGCGCTGTCGTCCTGGGCGGTGATCCCCGTCGCCGCCGGCTGGGCGATCGCCGACATCAATGTCGGTCTCCTCTATGTCTTCGCCATTTCCTCGCTGGAGGTCTATGGCGTGATCATGGGGGGATGGGCGTCGAACTCCAAATACGCCTTCCTCGGCGCGCTCCGCTCCGCCGCGCAGATGGTGTCCTACGAGGTCTCCATCGGCTTCGTCATCATCTGCGTGCTGCTCGCCGTCGGCTCGCTGAATCTTTCCGATATCGTGCTGGCCCAGACGACTGGGCTGGGCACGATGATCGGCCTCCCCAATTCGTTGCTCGATTGGCACTGGCTGCCGATGTTTCCCTTGTTCGTGATCTTCTTCATCTCGGGCCTCGCGGAGACGAACCGCCCGCCTTTCGACCTGCCCGAAGCGGAATCGGAGCTCGTCGCCGGCTACATGGTGGAATATTCCTCGACGCCCTACATGATGTTCATGCTCGGCGAATACGTCGCCGCCGTGCTGGTCTGCGCGCTGACGGTGATCCTGTTCATGGGCGGATGGCTGCCGCCGCTGAACTTCGCGCCGTTCACATGGATCCCAGGCGTCGTCTGGTTCGTGCTGAAGGTCTGCTTCCTGTTCTTCATGTTCGCCATGGTGAAGGCGATCGTGCCGCGCTTCCGCTACGACCAGCTGATGCGCCTCGGCTGGAAGGTGTTCCTGCCGCTGTCGCTGGCGGGCGTGGTGATCGTGGCGTTTATCTGCCAGCTGACCGGCTGGGGCGGCGTCCCGGTCGCGGGCTGAGCCGGTGTCGCCGGCGCTCATCGGGGGTCTGGTCGGGCTGGCCTTCGCCGCCGTCGAGTATCTTATGTTCGGAGCGTTGATCGCGCGCGCGACACGGCGGGGCGAGGAGGGCCGCGGACCCCGGGTTCTGGACATCGTCCGGAAGGCTCAGTTGATCGTTTACCCCGTCATCGGGCTTGTCGTCGGGCCGATGCTGGTCGGGAATCCAGGAGCTTCATGATGGCCAGTCTGGCTCATGCCGCGAATTCTCTGCTTCTCAAGGAGTTCGCTTCGGCGTTCGTCCTCGCCATGCGCTATTTCTTCAAGCCCAAGGCGACGGTGAATTACCCGTTCGAAAAGAACCCGGTCAGCCCGCGCTTCCGTGGCGAGCATGTCCTCCGTCGCTATCCGAACGGCGAGGAGCGCTGCATCGCCTGCAAGCTCTGCGAGGCGATCTGCCCGGCCCAGGCCATCACCATCGAAGCCGGGCCGCGCCGCAATGACGGCACGCGCCGCACCGTGCGCTACG
>JACCSN010000369.1 GCA_013812985.1 Hyphomicrobiales bacterium
CCCTATATCCTGGAGACCTCAGCGGGCAATCAGCAGGCCATCTATATCTTCTCGGAACCGCTGACGCCGGCCGAAGCCAAGCCCTTGGCTGAAGCACTGACGAACGCAATTGGCTGTGATTATGGGACCAAGGACGTCTGCCACGTTTGGCGCATTCCGGGCACGCTGAATTGGCCGAACAAGAAGAAGGTTGTCGCGGGGCGGTCGGCGATCCCGCAGCTTGTGCGCGTGAGCAGGGAGTGGGCCATTGATGTCATTCAGCCCAGCGATCTCGATGAGCGCGTAAAGCAATTCTCTCGACGCAGCCCGGAGCCGGTTCAGGCGGATCACGCGCATAGGAGCGTGACACAGTCCGACGTTGCCGAGCTGTTCAGCAACTGCCGCGCCGGCCTTCGCAAGCTGATCGCCGCCCCGGCCTACGACGGCGAAGATCGTTCCGAGACCGCGGCGAGCGTCATCTGGCAGCTGATGTCGGCCGGGTACGCCGACCAGCAGATCGTCGCCGTCATCGAAGCCCATCCGGGGGGTATCGGGGCCCGATACGCCGAAGGCAAGGACCTCCCTGCCGACGTGACGCGAATACGCAGGGACTGGACAGCCAAGCGATCCGCCGCAACCCAGACGCATGGGATCTGGGACCCTTGGGAAAAAGCCGGCGTTCCGGATTTTCCTCTGGATGTACTTCCGTCCGGTATCCAACCATTTGTTCAAACGCAGAGTGCCGTCCTGGGCTGCGACCCAAGCGCCCTCGCCATGGCAGCGCTGGTCAACTTCAGCGCCGCTCTCGACCATCGGTTCGGCTTGAAGCTCATGCGCAATGGCGACTGGTGGGCAAGCCCGCGTCTGTGGGTTCTGCTCTTGGGCGATCCCTCACGCAAGAAGACGCCCCTCATCAACGCGGCAACGAGAGAGCTGGAACGACACCAGAACCGGCTGCGCGACGAATACGAAGCCGCGTTCAAGCGACATTTGGAGGCCGATGGAGATCCGAAGGACGGCCCGGCGAAGCCTGCCCGCTTCGTCGTCAATGACACCACGACCGAGATGCTGGGCGAGATCCTGTCTCGCCATGACCGGGGCATCCTGGTGAAGCGGGACGAGTTCTCCGGCTGGATCGGCTCCATGGAGCGCTATGGAGCAAAGGGCGGCAGTGACCGGGCATTCTGGCTGCAGGCCTTCGACGGCGGGACGTTCATGGTCGACCGCGTCAGCCGGGGCGAGATCAGGATCAGGAACCTATCCGTCAGCCTGATGGGCGGCATCCAGCCCGCCAAGCTGGCTGAGATGCACGGCCTTACCTCGGACGGGCTGCTCCAGCGCTTCATTCCCGTTATCATGGGGCCATCCAGATTCCCCCAAGACGTTCCCGTCAATGAGCCGTTCCGCGACTACGAACGGATTACCCGGACCCTAATCAACGCTCCAGCAGCGAAAATGCGCTGCGCTGACGACGCTCTGGACGTCATGGACGACCTCCGGCGCCACCTGTTCGATGTGGAACAGGTCTCCGAAGGGCTGGCCGAAGGGTTTCAGGCGTTCATCGGCAAGCTGCCCGGGCTCGCCGGTAGCCTGGCCCTGGTCCTGCACATGGCCACAAATCCCCGCGATGGCGGCGTCCGGCCGGTATCTCGATCCACCGCCATGGCTGTCCAGCGCATCGTCCGGGACTTCATCTTGCCGCACGCCCTTGAGTTCTACCGGACGGCGGAGACGCTTACCGACGGCGACCGCATTCAGAAGGTGGCGAGCTATATTCTGACAAGCGGCGCATCTCGGCTGCTGGTTTCGGACTTGACCCGCAACGTCGCGCAGTTCCGCGGGTTGGGGATGAAGGAGGTGAACGACCGCTTGTCGCCGCTCGTGGCGGGAGGATGGCTCACGCCGAACGACCCAGGCCCGATCACGCGCTCGTGGACCGTGAACCCCGCCGTGTTCTCGCAGCTGAAGAAGCGCGCTGAAGAGGAGGACCGGCGGAAACAGGCCCTTGCTGACTTATTGAACGGGCCACGACGCGGACGGC
>JACCSN010000431.1 GCA_013812985.1 Hyphomicrobiales bacterium
GACCATCTGGGCGAGAGCGACGCCGCGGCGGCGATCCTGCGGGCCATCGAGGCGGCCATGGCCGACGCCGGCCTGCGCACCCGCGATCTCGGCGGCGCAGCGGATACCGCCGCGTGCGGCAAGGCCATCGCCGAGCACATGGGGGCGTGAGCGTCAGCCTGATTTCGATTGAGGGCACGCCCACCCGTGCCGTGAGTGCAGCGCCGATGTCGACAATGACGCCTCGCGGTTGTCCTGACCGCGGATCCTCTTGGTCAAAGCGCGGACCCGCCGGATCGCGCAGCCGCTCCACGTGATTTGTCGTGACGTGAGCGGCGCTGGATGAATTCAGAACGTGGTGACGGCGGCGCTCATTGCGGCGCCGCCCCTGACCCGTGCGCCGTCAGAGCGCGTTCCAGCAAACGCGCCACATGCATGGCCTGGCGCCCCGCGCCGTCCTCGATCTGCTGGCGGCAGGACGTGCCGTCGGCGACGACGATCGCGTCCGGCTCGGCGCCGCGAAGCGCTGGGAGAAGCGAGAGCTCGGCCATCTGCATGGAAACATCATACGTCTCCGCCTGGTAGCCGAACGCGCCCGCCATGCCGCAGCATGAGGACTGGATGGTGGTGAGCTCAAGCTCCGGGACGAGCCGCAGGACCTTTTCAACAGCGTTCATCGCGCCGAACGCCTTCTGATGGCAGTGGCCGTGGAGATAGGCCCGGCGACCGATCGGCTTCAGCGGCAGATCGAGGCGGCCCGCTTCCGCCTCCCGCGCCAGGAATTCCTCGAACATGAAGGCGTGGCGCGAAACAGCCACCGACAATTCGCCCGGCAGCATCGACTGCAATTCGTCACGCAGCGTGAAAATGCAGCTCGGCTCGAGCCCAACGACCGGAACGCCGCGTGCGACGAACGGGGCAAGCGTTGCAAGCACGCGGCCGACTTCCACCCTTGCCTCATCGACAAGCCCAGCGGACAGGAACGTGCGTCCGCAACAGAGCGGCCGCTGGATCGTGTCGACCGGGGCAGCCAAGTGGATGCAGTATCCGCCGGCAGTGAGCACACTGACCGCCGCTCTCAAATTCTCCGGCTCGAAATAGGTGTTGAAGGTATCGGCGAACAGCACGACCTCCCGCCCTTCGGCAGAGCCGATTTTGCCGCCGGACGTCTTGAAAACGTCAGAACGCCATGTCGGCAGCGGCCGCTTGGCGCTGAAGCCGGCGACTCTTTCGGACATCCAAGCGGCGCCGGGCAGGCGATCGCGCAGATTCATGATCCACGGCAGCCGCGACGCGAGCGGCGCGTAGCGCGGCAGATAGGCGACGAACCGGTCCCGCAGCGTCAGCTTGCCCTGTGCCGCGCGCGCCGCCATGACCTCGATCTTCATCTTGGCGATATCGACGCCCGTCGGGCATTCGCGCTTGCAGCCCTTGCAGGACACGCAGAGCTTCAGGGCTTCCATCACGCTGTCGGATGCAAGCCCGTCGCCGTCAATCCGGCCTGAGATGGCAAGACGCAGCGTATTGGCCCGGCCACGCGTCACATCGCGTTCGTTGCGGGTGGCCCGATAGGAGGGGCACATCGTGCCGCCTCGATCTTGCGGCAGGCGCCGTTGTTGTTGCACATCTCGACGGCGCCCTGGAAACCGCCGCCCGCCCCGGTCCACTCGGACCAGTCCAGCCGCGTGGGAAAGTCTTGCACCTGATAATCGGGCGCGTAGCGAAACAGCCGCCGGTCATCCATCTTCGGCGCGCGCACGATCTTTCCCGGATTGAGCACGCCGGTCGGGTCGAAACGGTCCTTCACCGCTTCGAAGGCCTGCACCATGCGAGCGCCAAACATCTCCTCATGGAACTCGGAACGGACGATGCCGTCGCCGTGCTCGCCGGAATGCGAGCCCTTATAGGCGCGCACCAGCTCGAAAGCCTCCTCCGCGATGGCCCGCATCGCCTTCACGTCCAGGTCCAGCTTCAGGTTGAGAACCGGCCGCACATGCAGGCAGCCAACCGAGGCGTGCGCGTACCAAGTGCCGCGCGTGCCGTGCTTCTCGAAGACCTGCGTCAGGCGGTCCGTGAACGCCGCCAGATGCTCCAGCGGCACCGCGCAATCCTCGACGAAGGAGACCGGCTTTCCCGCCGATTTCATCGACATCATGATATTGAGGCCGGACTGCCGCACGTCGGTGATCGCCGCCTGGAGCGCCGGGTCTTCGATCGGCACCACACCGCCCCAGTGCCGGCCGGTTCTGTCCCAGCCGAAGCCGAGATCGCCGATCAGAGCCTCCAGCCGCTTCAGCCGCCGCCGGTTTTCCTCCTGGTCGGCTTCGGCGAATTCGACCAGGAGCAGCGCATCCGGCTCGCCCTGGACGAAACGCTCCACTGTGGCGCGGAAGATCGGGATGTCGCGCGCGAGGCCGATCATCGTCCGGTCGACCAGCTCGACGGAGACCGGGTCGAGCTTGACGATGTGCTGCGCTGCGTCCATGGCGTCGTAGAAGCGGGCGAAATGGCAGACGCCGACCACCCTTGTCTTCAGGAGCGGCGAGAGTTTCAGTTCCAGCTTGGTTGAGA
>JACCSN010000443.1 GCA_013812985.1 Hyphomicrobiales bacterium
ATCGCATAACCGAGCAGGTGGCGGGCGCGCTGCAGCCTTCCATTCGCGTCGCCGAGATCGAACGCTCGCGGCGCAAGCGGCCGCAGGATCTGGGCGCCTACGATTATGCCATGCGCGCGATGCCGCACGTCTGGGCGCTGGAGAAGGAAGAGAGCGCCAAGGCGCTCGAACTGCTCGACCGGGCGCTCGCGATCGATCCGGATTATCCGCTTGCCCTGTCGCTCGCGGGTTGGTGCCATGCACTGCGCTCGGTCTACAACTGGGCGGAGGACATCGCGCAGAGCCAGGCTTTGGCGCGGACGCTGGCCGAACGAGCGGCCGAGCTGAGCGGCGACGATCCGCTAATTCTCGCGGTGCTGGGCGCGGTGCATACTTTCGTGCGCAATCATGGAACCGCGCGCGTGCTGCTGGAGCGTGCGCTCGCCATCGATCCTAACGCGGCCTGGGCATGGAGCCGACTTGCATGGCTTGACAACTATTCCGACCGGCCGGAGGCTGCGCTTGAGAAATTCGAGCGCTCCATGCGCCTGAGCCCGCTCGATCCGATGAATTTCAACAATTATGTCGGCATGGCTTCCGCGCATGAAGTCGCGCAGGATTACGACAAGGCCGCCGCGTTTTACCGACGCGGGCTGGAGGAACGGCCGCACGCCATGTGGATCTACCGCAATCTGGCATCGTCGTTGTCCGGAGCGGGCCGGATGGAGGAGGCTAATGACGCCTATGCGCAAATGATGCTCAGCTATCCGGAACTGACGGCGGCCAAGCTCCGACAAGCGATGGTCTTCTCACCCGCCGCCCTTGACCGTATGGTCGATAATCTCAAGAAGCTGGGATTGCCGGATTGATGCGGACGGTGGCCGGAACCGGCGGCATGGGAGGGCAACGGATGGGGCGCAAATTCCAGAACATTCTCGAGACGGTCGGCAATACGCCGGTCGTCAGGATCAACCGGCTGGGGCCGGCGGGAATCCATCTGTTCGTCAAGATCGAGGCCTTCAACCCGCTCGGCTCGGTGAAGGATCGATTGGCTCTCGCGGTGATCGAGGACGCCGAGCGGTCCGGGCAACTCAAGCCGGGCCAAACGGTGATCGAGGCGACCAGCGGCAACACCGGAATCGGGCTCGCCATGGTCTGCGCGCAGAAGGGCTACCCCCTGGTGGTGACGATGGCCGAACCGTTCAGCGTCGAACGACGGAGGATGATGCGTTTTCTCGGCGCCAAGGTAGTGGTGACTCCGGCCGCGCTGCGCGGCACCGGCATGGTGACGAAAGCCGTGGAACTTGCGCGGGCGCATGGCTGGTTCCTCACGCGCCAGTTCGAGAACGAAGCCAATGCCGACATGCATTCGCGCACGACCGCGCGGGAAATCCTCGACGATTTTGCCGGCGAGCCGCTGGACTATTGGGTCACCGGCTACGGCACCGGCGGCACCCTCAAGGGCGTCGGGCGCGTATTTGCGAAGGAAAGACCGGAGACAAGGATCATCGTGTGCGAGCCGCGGGAGGCGCCGCTCCTCGGCAGCGGGGTGCCCCAAGAGCGCAATCCGGACGGCTCGGCGGCTGCCGGCCATCCCGCGTTCAAGTCGCATCCGATGCAGGGCTGGACGCCGGACTTCATTCCGAAGCTGACGGGCGACGCGATGGACATGAAGCTGATCGACCGCATCCTGCCGATCTCGAACGACGACGCGATCCGCTGCAGCGGCGACCTGGCGACCAAGGAAGGAATCTTCGTCGGCATCACATCGGGAGCGACGTTCGCCGGCGCGCTGCGCATCTGCGAAGAAGCCGAAAAGGGCGCGACCGTGCTCTGCATGCTGCCGGACACCGGCGAACGCTATCTCAGCACGCCACTCTTCGCCAACGTCTCGGCCGACATGACCGACGCGGAAATGGAGATTTCACGCTCGACGCCCGGCGCCCAGCTGAATGCTTGAAACCGACTTCTGCGGCGATCAGCAGCATTTATTCGGCCGCCTGATCTCCGGTTTTCCGTCGGAGTTTCATCGCTAGCCGAAGCGGCGAAAGAGCCGGATCGCGCGGCCGATCCACGGCGAGGCGAGCTTCGGCGTGTAGAAGCCGATGGCGGCGCGGCGGGCGCTTTCCGAGCGGGTCGGATATGGGAACACCGCGGAGGCGAGGCTCTTCACCCTCATGCCATCGGAGATGGCGAGCACCCAGGGCGCGATCAGCTCGCCGGCGTCGCGCCCTAAGATGTCGACGCCCAGGATGCGCCCATTCCGGCCGGCCAGCACCTTGACCAGCCCGCGCGTGGCCCGTTCCGTTTGCGCCCGGTCGTTCTCGGAGAACGGCCAGCGCAGCACCTGCACCTTGCCGCCCTTCTTCAGCGCTTCATCCTCCGTCAGGCCGACATGGGCGAGCTCGGGATCGGTGAAGGTCACCCAGGGGAGAATGCCGTCCTTCACCCGCCCGCCGAAGCGGAACAGGATGGAGCGCACCACGAGCCCGGCCTGGTAGCCGGCCCAATGCGTGAATTGCGGGCCGCCGCTCACGTCGCCGATCGCATAGACCTGCCGGTTGCTGGTCCTGAGGCTGCGGTCCACCGTCACGCCACGCTTGTCGAATGCGATGCCCGCCTCGGTCAGCCCGAGTCCCTCCAGGTGAGGCTTGCGGCCGGCGGCGACGAGGAGATGCGTTCCTTCGATCTCCCTGGCGCCCTCGCCGTCCTGAACCGTCGCGCGCACCCCGCCGCCCTCGCGCCGGGCGACCCGCGTCACCGTCGCGCCTTCGCGGATTTCCATCCCTTCCGCTCGCAGGCCCTCCAGGAGCAGGGCGGCAAGCTCGGGATCGTCGCGGGAGAGCGCCTTCCCCGCCTCCAGCACGGTCACCTTCGAGCCGAGCCGGCGAAAGGCCTGCGCCATCTCCAGCCCGATCGGCCCGCCCCCGATGACGACGAGGTGCGCTGGCTTCTCCCGCAGCTCGAAGATCGTCTCATTGGTGAGGTAAGGGGCCGTGTCCAGACCGGGGATCGGCGGAATGGCGGGGCCGGACCCGGTCGCCACCACGAAGCGCCGGGCGCTGACCTCCGTCGCCCCGGCTTCGGTCTCGACCACGATCGTGCGCCGGTCCTTGAAACGCGCCTCGCCGCGGATCACCTGAACGCCCAGTCCGGTGAAGCGTTCGGCGGAATCGTTGGGTGCGATCGCCGCGATCACGCCGTGCACATGATCCATGACAGCCGCGAAATCGACCTCCGCCTCTCGGACCCTGATGCCGAAACGCCCCGCCTCGCCGATCGTGTGCATGTGGCGCGAAGCGGCGATCAGGGCCTTGGAGGGAACGCAGCCCGTATTCAGGCAGTCGCCGCCCATCCGCCCACGCTCGATCAGGACGGTCGGGACCTTGAACGCCGCCGCCGCGGCCGCCACCGTGAGGCCGGCGGATCCCGCGCCGACGACGCAGATGTCCGGTGTCAGGGCGGCCGTCTTCATCGTCGGGTCAGACCGGCAAGGCCGGTCTCACATTCCTACGACGCCGCCAGCGGACGAGCACCGGAACGAGCGCCATCGCCCCCAGGAGCGCCAAAGCGATGAACAGCCCAGCGGAAAGATGCGGCCCGTCACCGTCAAGCGCCGTTGCGAGCCCCTGGCCGAAATAGGACAGCACGAAGGTCCCAGGCAGGATGCCGATCGCGGTCGCCGCGACATAGGGGGAAAGCCGCATCCCGAACAAAGCCGCGGCGAGGTTGACCAGCCAGAACGGAAACAGCGGCACGAGACGGAGGAAGAGGAGGTAGTTGAACGCCGATTCCTGAAACCCCGCCCGCAGCTTCTCGCCGCGCAGACCGGCCCGCTGGGCGAGAAAGTCGCCAAACGATGTGCGGGCGATCAGGAAGATCAGCGTCGCCCCGATTGTCGCCGCGACAAGCGCGAGCAGCGTCCCCAGAACGGCGCCGAACATGAGACCACCCGCGGCGGTCAGGATGCTGGCGCCGGGGAAGGACAGCGCGACGGCCACGATATAGACGACGACATAGAGCCCGACGGCTAGTAGCGGCCGATCGTCAACGAAATCGGCCAGGTTCGCCTGGTAACGGCGAAGCGCGTCAATCGAGAGGTATTCGTGGAGCCCGAACGCGTAGGACAGAAGAAGCGCCAAGGCGACTCCGGCCAGCGGCGCCCAGCGCAGCAGCGGCGTGGCGCCGGTCCCCGTCACGGCGCCTTGCCCGGAAGTCGGAACCATGGTGCCGCGCATCAACGCCATCCGGAAATGCCCATGTTCTCGCCCCGCGACGTGCGCAATGTGTGCTTCGACCCGCTAGCTCTTGGGCCATCCTACACACTCCGCCGGCAAAGTGTCGGCACGGATTCATGAGGGCCGACCCGGTCCGCCTCACCGATGCGTGACGAACGCGGCCTTTCGTCCGGCCTCGTTGACTTGGCCGCGGGTTTCACCCTATATCGCGCACGGTCGATCGGAGCCTCGCGGGCTCGCGCGTTCCGGCACTATCCCGAACATCGGCAGGCGCGGTCCTTGACAGGCGGGCGGCTGCTTTTCGCCAAGATTGAGGGCCGCCGACGCGGCATGGACAATGAAAAGAACCTATCAACCGAGCCGCCTGGTTCGCAAGCGCCGCCACGGGTTCCGCGCCCGCATGGCCACCGCCAACGGTCGCAAGGTGCTCGCACGGCGCCGGGCGAAAGGGCGCAAGCGCCTGTCCGCGTAATCGGTCAGGCCCATGCTTGAGCGCCTGAAGAAAAGGCGCGACTTCCTCGCCGCCGCCAAGGGCCGTAAAGCCGCGCGGTGCGGCTTCGTTCTGGAAATCGGGCGGCGCGGCGATGTTGCGCCGGCCCGATTCGGCTTCACGGTCTCCAAGCGGGTGTCCAAGAAGGCGGTCGAGCGCAATCGCATCAGGCGCCGGCTGAAGGAAGCCGTGCGTCTCAGCGCGGCCGAACACGCGCAGGACGGCTGCGACTACGTCCTGGTCGGCCGCCGGCAGGCCATGACGGAAAGCTTCGACGCTTTGCGAGCCGACCTTGCCGGAGCATTGGCGCAGGCATCCCGCCCTGCCGCCCGGCGCGTCCGAGACGAGGCGCAGAGTTCCAGCCGATGAAGAACAACCAGAACGTCATCATCGCCATCGTGCTGTCCTTCCTGGTGATCCTGGGATGGCAGCATTTCATCATCGGGCCGAAGCTCGAGGCCGAGCGGCAGCGGCAGCTGGCCGAGCAGGCCCGCACTACCGACGCCACGCCGGGCACGGTCACCGGCACGCAGGCGCCGGGCGCCGTTCCGCCTGGACCGGGCGCGCCGGCATCCGCTCCCGGAGCTCCTCCAGCAGCGCCGGGAAGCGTGTCCGCCGCGCCGGTCATGCCGCGGGCCGCCGCGCTGGCCGCCGCGGAACGCGTCGCCATTGACACGCCGTCGCTGAAAGGCTCGATCAACCTTGCGGGCGGCCGCATCGACGACCTCCTGCTCGCCGACTACCACGTGACGGTCGAGTCCACGAGCCCGCTCGTGGAGCTGTTCTCGCCCGCCGGCGCCGAGAACCCCTATTTTGCCGAGTTCGGCTGGGTCGCAGGCCAGGGCGGGCCGCCAGTGCCGGGCCCCGACGCGCTCTGGCGCGCCGATGGCGGGCCGCTCTCGCCCGGCCGGGATGTAACGCTCACCTGGGACAATGGCGCCGGCCTCATCTTTCGGCGCATCCTTTCGGTCGACCCCAAATATATGCTGACCGTCCGACAAAGCGTGGAGAACACCACCGCTGCGCCCGTCACGCTTTACCCCTATGGCCTCGTCAGCCGGACGGGCCTGCCGCAGACCTCGGGCTATTACATCCTGCATGAAGGGCTGATCGGCTTCCTCGGCGAGGAGGGCCTGCAGGAGATCGACTACAGCGATCTGGACGACGTTCCGGCGATTACGCCGCCCAAGGTGGCGGACGGCTGGCTCGGCATCACCGACAAATATTGGGGGGCCGCCCTCTACCCGGTCGGCGGACAGCCATTCCAGCCGCGCTTCCTGAAGGGCGCCGCGGGCGCCGAGCCGACCTATCAGGCCGATTTCCTGGGCGACGCCGTCGCCGTTCCGGCGGGCGGCTCGGCCGAGCATCGCACGCTGCTCTTCGCCGGCGCCAAGGAGACCGGCGTTATCGATGACTATGAGAGGGATCTCGGCATCCCGCGCTTCGAGCTGATGATCGACTGGGGCTGGTTCTATTTCATCACCAAGCCGGTCTTCCTGCTGATCGATTGGCTCTACCGCTT
>JACCSN010000470.1 GCA_013812985.1 Hyphomicrobiales bacterium
GGCGACAATTTCGGCTGCGGCTCGTCGCGCGAGCACGCGCCGTGGGCGCTCAAGGATTTCGGCATCACCTGCGTGATCTCCACGAGCTTCGCCGACATTTTCTACAACAACTGTTTCCAGAACGGCATCCTGCCGATCGTGGTCTCGCCGGAGAACCTGGAAAAGCTCCTGGACGACGCCTCGCGCGGCGCCAATGCGACGATCAGCATCGACCTGATGGCGCAGGAGATTCGCGGGCCGGACGGCGGCGTCGTCCATTTCGACATCGACGCTTACAAGAAGCACTGCCTCCTGAACGGCCTCGACGGGATCGGGCTGACCCTGGAGAAAGCCCCGGCGATCGCCGCGTTCGAGGAGCGCAACCAGTCCGAACGGCCGTGGGCGTAAGATGCGCGCGGTGACCGAATTCCTGCTCGTCGGCCGCACGCCGCTCGGCTCCTCCGTGCGCGGCGTGATCGTCACAATTCTGCTAGCGCTGTTCTGGACGCTGTTCTTCGTCCAGCGCTGGCAGCTCTTCACGGTCAGCCTGATCACCGCGCTCGCGGTGGTGGTCGCCGCGCACCTGTTTTCGCGGCGCGACAACCCCCTTCCTGGCTCCGATATGCCCGACCCAAGTGTCTAACGTTTCCTGGTTGATCGCGAGGACAGGCCGGGAGTTGCTTGAGCGAACCGGCCGGTTTTGCTGTGGGGGCGGGAATGGTTTGGGAATTCCTGGCAAGCCTTGTGGCGGTTCTCGGCTTGCCGCTCAATCCAGCCTTTCTCGAATATGCCGTAGCCGGTTCCGTCTCAACCTCGACCGCGGCGATATCCGTGGCGATGTATTCAGCTTCGATCGGCTCCTCATCGAGATGGAGCTTCAACCGCGCCGTTTTCTGGGCCGTCTCTTTGGTGATGGCGGCTTTTTCGGCATCGCTCAGGCTGGTGTCGAACCGCAGTTTGTGGATGTGGATAATCTGGCCTATATCAGCGCGGTAGTGGTCATGGGTTTGCACGGTGCCGAACGATACGCGATTCACATGACCGACAAAATTCCTTTCAGGAATTGAATCATGGAATTCCCTATCCTGGATCTTCTCAGTTTGAGTTCCTTGGCGCTCCTTGCCGTCGCTGCAGCATTCACTGTGCAAAAATTGGTGAAGAAGATACATGGAAAGCGTTTGCTGGCGGAAGCGCTGGCCCGCTCGCATTTCGATGAATTTTCGTTGCCTTCTGTACTGTTGGACCTGCGCGAGCTGGAGGAGGCTGATCCGACTATTGCATTGCAGAAGATGCGTCTGCACAGAGAGCAAAATCCGCTCTTCCAAGCTATATCAGAGATGAATAACTCAGTCGCGATCGAGGTAGTGTCCGCGTTGACGCAGCCTTCTGACCACGGTCGGGAACGGTATATTCGTGATCTGCTTCAGGCCGCATGATTTGAGCGAGCTTCAATGGCGGCTTTTTCGGGTTATGGCTGAACGCCGGTGGCATCTATAGAAGCAAGTTTCGCTGTCCATCGTAGATATTGCCCGCGAGCCCCGAGTAAGGCATGACCACCAGCCCGTTCCGCAAGATGAATGGCCTCGGCAACGACTTCCTCGTCGTTGACGCGCGGGCCGGGCCCGTGCGCCCCGATCCCGACGTCATCCGCCGGCTTGCCGATCGCGCCACAGGCGTCGGCTTCGACCAGCTCATCACCATCGAGCGCGCCCATTCCGGCGCCGACGCTTTCATGCGCATCGACAATGCGGACGGCGGCGAGGTGGAGGCCTGCGGCAACGGCGCGCGCTGCGTCGGCTGGCTGCTCATGCAGGAAAGCGGCCGCCCGAGCGTGTCGATCGAGACCCGCGCCGGCGTGCTGAACGCCCGGCCCGGCGGCGGCGATCTCACGATCTCCGTCGATATGGGCGCGCCCAAATTCGGCTGGCGCGACATTCCGCTCGCGGAGGAATTCCGCGACACCCGCGCCGTCGAGCTGCAGATCGGCCCGATCGATGCGCCGATCCTGCATTCGCCCTCCGTCGTCAATATCGGCAATCCGCACGCCATCTTCTGGGTCGACGACGTCTGGGCCCACGATCTGGAGCGCTTCGGCCCGCTTCTGGAGAACCATCCGATCTTCCCGGATCGCGCCAATATCTCGCTGGCGCATGTCACCGCCTCCGACGCCATCACGCTTCGCACCTGGGAGCGCGGCGTCGGGCTTACCAAGGCCTGCGGCACGGCGGCCTGCGCCACGTTGGCCGCCGCTTCCCGCACGCGCAGGACCGGGCGCCAGGCGACCGTGACGCTGCCCGGCGGCCCGCTCCAGATCGAATGGGACGAGCGCGACCATATCTGGATGACCGGCCCGGTCGAGCTTGAGTATGCGGGGTGGTTCGATCCGCGGACGGGCGCCTTCAGCCGTAGCCCGGATGCAGCGTCAGTGAAATCCGGGGATCTCGGCGCCAAAACACCCGGATTGCGCTCCGCTCCATCCGGGCACCGAATTGAGTCTTGATGACCCTGGAGATCATCACCTTCGGCTGCCGCCTGAACGCCTACGAGGCGGAAATCATTCGGGCGCGCGCCGGCGAGGCGGGCCTTGAGGACAGCATCGTCTTCAACACCTGCGCCGTGACCGCCGAAGCGGTGCGCCAGGCGCGCCAGGCCGTTCGCCGCGCGCGCCGCGAGCATCCGGAGAAACGACTCGTGGTCACCGGCTGCGCGGCGCAGACGGAGCCCGGCACGTTCGCTGAAATGCCGGAGGTCGACCTGGTCCTCGGCAACGCCGAGAAGCTGACCGCCTCGGCCTACCGCGCCGTGCCGGATTTCGGAATCGGCGGCATGGAAAAGGTGCGCGTCAACGACATCATGAGCGTGCGGGAGACCGCCTCGCAGATGCCGCAAGGGATCGACGGCTGGGCGCGCGCCTACGTGCAGGTGCAGAACGGCTGCGACCACCGCTGCACCTTCTGCATAATCCCGTTCGGGCGCGGGCCGTCGCGCTCCGTGCCAATGGGCTCGGTGGTGGAGCAAGTGCGCCGGCTCGTCGATCGCGGCTACCCCGAGATCGTGCTGACCGGCGTCGATATCACATCCTACGGCGCCGACCTCCCCGGCCGGCCGCGGCTGGGCTCGCTCGTGCACAACCTCCTGAAGCACGTTCAAAGCCTTCAGCGGCTCAGGCTTTCCTCGATCGATTGCGTCGAGGCCGACCCGCAGCTCCGGCGCGCTGTCGCGGAGGAGGAGCGGCTCATGCCGTATCTGCACCTGTCCCTGCAGGCCGGCGACGACCTCGTCCTGAAGCGGATGAAGCGGCGGCATTCGCGCGACGATGCGATCCGCTTCTGCTCGGAGATCAGAGACGTGCGGCCGGACGTGGCGTTCGGCGCCGACCTGATCGCCGGCTTCCCGACCGAGACTGAAGCCATGTTTGAGAACACGTTGCGACTCGTGGGGGATTGCGGCCTCACGCACCTTCACGTCTTCCCCTTCTCGCCTCGCAGCGGCACCCCGGCTGCAAGGATGCCGCAAGTGCCCCGTCAAGAAGTGCGCCTGCGCGCATCGCGGCTGCGGGAGGCTGGCGAACGGGCCTTCGCGGCCAGGCTGGCCAGCGAAGTGGGCGCGAGACGCTCGGTCCTCGTCGAACAGCCCGGGGTCGGTCGCACGGAACATTTCATGCCCGTCAACTTTCACAATGGCGAGCCCGGCGAGATCATTTCGGTCGACATCCGTAGCGCCGACGGCCGCACTCTGCGTGGCGAGCTCTTCAAAGAGGCGGCGTGATGGCTAAGGATAGAGAATTCGGTATCCGGCGAACCGACGATTCGGAAGGCGCCGCCCGGCGCCTTCCCACCGGCTCCGCTAAGGTGTCGGGCGATTGCGACGAGGCGAAGGCGCTCCTGGACGACGTCGCCGTGAACGAGCGCGGCGGCCCGGATGCCGATACGCACCATCCGGCCGCGGCGACGGTCACGGCCGACGAGGAAGCGGGCGCCGATCCTTCCTCGTCGAGCGGCCGCATCGAACCGCTCCGCCCGAAGCCGCCGGGCTCCGGCTCCGGCCGGGCCTGAGGAACTCGATGGCGGAGGAACGGAAGCGGGGCTTCTTCGGCCGATTGTTCGGCGGAGACGATCAGCCGGTCATTCCTGCCCAGCAAAGTTCTGACCTGCCGCCGA
>JACCSN010000488.1 GCA_013812985.1 Hyphomicrobiales bacterium
AGTACGAGTGGTCGTAGCCCGGCTGCATGCGCAGTGTGAGCGTGATGCCGGCCGCCTCGCATGCATCGCGCAGAAGCTCGGGGCGCAGCTGTTGCTGCAGGAATGAATCGGCTTCGCCCTGGTCGACAAGGAACTCAGGAAACCTTGCGCCATCTTCGATCAAGGCGACCGCATCGTGAAGTCGCCATACGGCCTGGTCATCACCCAGATAGGCGTCAAACGCCTTCTCGCCCCAGGGCACGCGAGATGGCGCCACAATGGGTGCAAAAGCAGAGCAAGACCGGTAAAGGGCGGGCCTCTTGAGCGCGAGCGTCAGCGCCCCGTGCCCGCCCATCGAATGGCCGAAGATGCCCTGCCGGTCCATGTCGGCCGGGAAATGCTCGCCGACAAGCTCGGGTAATTCCCGTGAGAGATAAGTCTCCATGCGGAAGTGCGGCGACCAGGGTTCGCGAACGGCATCCACATAGAAGCCCGCTCCCTGCCCAAGATCGTAGGCTGAATCATCGGCCACACCGGGACCGCGCGGGCTGGTGTCCGGACAGACGACGATCACGCCGCGCTCGGCCGCAGCGCGGCGGTATTCGCCTTTCTCCATGACGTTGGCATGGGTGCAGGTCAGGCCGGACAGGTACCAAAGGACGGGGCAGGCGTCGGAGTTCGCCTGCGGCGGCAGGAAGACCGCTACAGTCATGTCCGTGCCCGTCGTATGGGATGCGTGGCGACACACCTTTTGAATACCGCCATGAGCGGCGTATTCGGCGACGGTCTCCATCGCTCAGGTCGGGCCGAGCATCAATAAAGAACCACCGAGCGGATCGACTCGCCCTTGTGCATCAGGTCGAAACCACGATTGATGTCGTCCAGCGGCATGGTGTGGGTGATGAGGTCGTCGATGTTGACCTTGCCCTGCATATACCAATCGACGATCCGTGGCACGTCGGTGCGGCCCCTGGCGCCGCCAAAGGCCGAGCCGCGCCAAACGCGCCCGGTGACCAGCTGGAACGGGCGCGTGGAGATCTCCTGGCCCGCCCCGGCCACGCCGATGATGACCGACTCACCCCAGCCCTTGTGACAGCATTCCAGGGCCTGGCGCATCGTCTTGACGTTGCCGATGCACTCGAAGGAATAATCCACGCCGCCCTTCGTAAGCTCGACGATAGCGGCGACGACATCTTCCACCTCGCGCGGATTGATGAAATCGGTCATGCCGAATTTCTGCGCCAGCGGAACCTTGTCCGGGTTAAGGTCCACCCCGATGATCCTGTCAGCGCCCACCATGCGAGCGCCTTGGATCACGTTAAGCCCGATCCCGCCGAGGCCGAAGACGGCCACGTTCGAGCCTGGCTCTACCTTGGCCGTGTTGATCACGGCGCCAATTCCCGTCGTCACGCCACAACCGATGTAGCAGACCTTGTCGAAGGGCGCGTCCGGCCGGATCTTGGCCACCGCTATCTCCGGCAGGACGGTGTAGTTGGCAAAAGTCGACGTGCCCATGTAGTGCCGTATCGGCTCGCCACCGAACGAGAACCGGCTTGTACCGTCAGGCATCAGGCCCTGGCCCTGGGTGGAGCGGATTTTCTGGCAAAGATTAGTCTTCGGATTGAGGCAGTACTCGCATTCACGACATTCGGGCGTATAGAGCGGGATGACATGGTCGCCGGGACGGACGCTCGTCACGCCGGCACCGACCTCCACTACCACGCCGGCGCCCTCATGGCCCAGAATTGCTGGGAACAGACCTTCCGGATCCGAGCCGGAGCGGGTGAACTCGTCGGTGTGGCAGATGCCTGTGGCACGCACCTCGACTAGCACCTCGCCTCCCTTCGGCCCCTGCAGCTGAACCGTAGTGACCTCCAGCGGCTTGCCGGCTTCGAATGCGACAGCAGCGCGAACGTCCATGGTGGTCCTCCGATCGATGATACCGGCCCGCGAGACACCTTTTGCAGATCGCCCGAATGGGCGCAAGGCAGTGGATCCGGATCGCGTCATCACTCGCCGGCGACCCTTCGCCGGGAGCCAGGGGCCGCGCCGGCCATGGCTCACTTGGCCGAGCATTCCTGCTCCGCCGCGGCAAGGAACGTGGCGAGCACGTGGATATCTTGTTGCGAAATGCTTGCCCTCATGCGCTCAGCCGCGCGCGGCGCCACGGCGGTGGCGAGGAGGTAATCGCGCTGGAGGTCGTTCAGGTCCGCTACGGCGCGATCGGCCAGACAGCGGCAGCCAGCCTCCGATAACTTCAGCTCGATCCCGCACGCCTCGGCGAGCCGGGTCCTCTGGATCGCCTCGTCAGCGCCCTGAGCGAAGCCGGCCCCGAGGCTGCCAGCAGGATTGCCTGAAGGAGGGAGCCGCAGGTCCGTGTGCGCATGTGAAACAATCCCGGCGCGTAAAGGCGCGCTAAACGCCGTCGCAAATCTGGTACGTATCGAGGCGGAATGGAATAGCGCCCCGCCGGGCTATTGCGCCAATGCGGCACCGAGCGTGGCGAGGTAGGCGATCACGTTGGCGCGTTCGTCGTCCTTCTTGAGCCCGGGAAAGGCCATCTTCGTGCCAGGCACGTGTTTCCTTGGATCCAGGAGATAGGGATCAAGCTCCTCGATCGTCCAATGCTTCGCTCCGCGTTCTGAAAACGCTGTCATTGCAGGCGAATATTTGTAATCCGGGGCCGAGGCGACGGCACGTCCAACTACACCCCAGAGATTCGGGCCTACCTTGTTCGCGCCGCCCCGTTCGAAGGAGTGGCAAGCTGCGCATTTCTTACTGGAAGCTTGGCCCTTGACCGGGTCGGCAGACGCCACCATGGCGGCAAATCCGCCGGCGGCCGGCGCTGCCGCATCCTGAGATTCAGCCGGGATCGATCCGGCAAGCAGCAGCAGGGCGGCGATCGTAAGTCGATTGGACATAGGCGTTCTCCCTAGGGTCTGTTCCTACTGATTAGGTCTTGTCGGTGTCGCGTGGAAATGTATTCGGGCCACCTTCTTGCTTCTCATCCGGAACCGACACGCAATCTGTGCCATTGGATGTCCATAACGTTAAAACCCGGAGGATCGTTCAATGAGAGCTTCTCTGATCGCCTCGGCAGCAGCCGCTACATTCGTTGTCGCGCTTTCCGCACCCGCATTCGCGACCTGCGAGCAGGATCTGCAGGCCATGCAGGCCGCTAATCCGGTCGAAGGCGGAGAGGGTGGGGCAACCGCATCCGCTGGGGGGACCAGTCAGACAGGCCCCGCTACGGGTACGACCACCACCTCGGGAAACGCAGGTAAGACCATCGAGACCACCGTGACTGAGGGGGCCAGCGGCACTGAGCAGGGCGCTCCCGCAGCGCAAACGGACACCGCAGCGGCTGGAGCAGGGCAAACGGCAGCAGCAGGCGCGGCAGCGGGCAGTGCCCCTGATACGCAGGGCACGCCCGCGATGAGCGCAACCGTCGGCCAGACTGCCGCCTCGGCTCAAGACGTTCGGGCCCAGCAAGCCGGAGAGCCAACGGCCGCCGAGGCTTCGACGGGAGGCGCTGCGGGCGCGACCGGAACCCAGGGTGCGGCAACGCAAGGCGCAGCTGCTCAAACGACAGCCGGTGCGCCGGCCAATGCCGGAGCCCAGGGTGGAGCAGCGGCTCCGTCATCTGGTGCAGGCACACAGATCGCGATCCTGGCGAAGCGCGGCCAGGCCTATGCCCAGATGGGAAACGAGGCTGCGTGTCAGAACATCCTCGAGCAGGCGCGTGGGCTGACCCAGTGATCCGCCGTGCTCGATCGGCAGGCGTGCCTCTAGCAGCTCCTGTTGGGAACGGGTTGGAGTGGCGGGCGGGGAGTTCGGTCCCCGCTCTCCGTCAGAGGATCGGCCCGGCTCTCGAGCAGCGGGCCGAGGGTCACGCTTCAATCGGCCTGCGGCCCACCACTTCCAGTCCACGGGACGGCTTGTAGCCCCAGATCGCCAGCGCCAAGAATAGAACCAAGCACGCAAGCACGACGCAGAGCGCCGTTGGTTCCAGCTTCGCATAAAGCGCGAAGCGGATAAGTTCGACGGCGTGTGTGAAGGGATTGGCCTGGGCGAGACGAAACACCACGAGGCTCGTCTCGCGCATTTGCCAGAGGGGATAGAGGGCCGACGAGAGAAAGAAGGCCGGGAATATGACGAAGTTCATCACACCGGCAAAGTTTTCGAGCTGGCGGACGGTGGAGGAGATGAACATGCCCACCGCGCCAAGAAGAAGACCGCTCAGAACAAGTGCCGGCAAGATATAGACATATCCCCAGATCGGAAGCTTGATGCCCAGCATCGCAGCAATGGCGAGGAACACATAAACTTGCAGGATTGAAACGGCCACCCCGGCCGCGAGCTTGGAGACGAGCAGAAACCCGCGAGGCAGCGGCGTCGTCAGCAGAACCCGCATGGACCCCATCTCGCGGTCATACACCATCGACAGCGAGGACTGCATTCCGTTGAAGAGCTGGATCATCCCGATCAGTCCCGGCACGATGTAGATCTCATAGGTGATGTAGGTCTGATAGGGGGGGATGATCGAGATACCAAGCACGGCGCGGAAGCCGGCCGCGAAGACGAGGAGCCACACCAGCGGGCGCACAAGCGCGGCGAGAAAGCGCTCCCGCTGATGGATGAAGCGCAGGATCTCCCGCCAGACGATGCCGAGAAATGCACGGACATAGATGGTCATTGCGGCGCGGCTTTGCCTGCCGTGAGACGTGTGAAGGCCGTATCCAGCGACGCGGCCCCGGAGCGGGCCACGATATCTGCCGCAACCCCGCCTTCCACCACACGGCCCTCGTGCAGAAGCACCACGTCGTCCGTAGGGCGGATTTCGTCTATGAGATGCGTCGCCCAGAGGATGCCGATATCGCGCTCGCCGGCGAGTTCGTGGACATGCTCAACGATCGACTTGCGCGAGGGGAAGTCAAGCCCGACGGTCGGTTCATCGAGGAGAAGCAGCTGGGGGTCGTGGAGGAGCGCGCGGGCAATCTCCACGCGCCGACGATGGCCGCCGTTCAGCGTCCGCACCGCCTCTTGGGCCCGTTCGGCCATCCCGAGGCGGGTCAGCTCCCGTTCGATCCGCCGTTCGGCTTCCTTGCGGGAAAGCCCACGCAGCCGAGCGAAGTAGTGCAGGTTTTGGCGCACGGTAAGGTCGAGATCCAGGGTCGGCTGCTGGAACACGATGCCAAGCGGCGCCAGCGCGCTCGCGCCGGCGGTGCCGATATTCTGCCCGCAAATCGAAATGACGCCGCTGCGGGAGACAAGGAGGCGCGTGATCAAGGAGAACAGGGTGGTTTTGCCGGCGCCGTTCGGCCCCAGAAGCGCAGCGAAGCGGCCGCGCCCGACCGCGAAGCTGACGCCGTCAAGAACGCGGGCCGTCTTGTAGGTAAAGGAGACGTCGGCGACTGCAAGGGCCGGCGGAACGTGTGGCGCGAATCTCGGGGCTATCGCACCGGACGAGCCGATCTCCGCCGCCGGGGTCCCCATCCCAGTCAGGTCCGCTCCTCGTCGCCAGCAACCCATTCGCAGTGGAATCTTGACACCCGCCATTGCGGATGCTTGCCCGCCCAATCGGCGACCGCCGGCATGGCCTCAAACATGCATCGCTGAAGCGAGCCATGGGATTCGAAATAGAGGTGCTCATCGCGGCAGATTATCGGATCGCCTGCCATGCACACCGCAATGATGAGATCCACGATCGGCATTTCAAGTCTCCCGTCTTAGCTGAACTCGGTCCAGCTTCGGCACTGAGAATGGCAGCTCCGAGGCAAACTTTGAATACGCCGCTTGCTCCGTCCCGCCGCTAACGCGCCGGTGTGTCGGCGAGGAGGCGATTTTTCAGGATCCAGTTGAGCCCGCGCTGCCAGGACTCGTCCGTGTTGGACCGGATGTCGGCGCTGTGACCCTCAACCAGCTTCCCGGTCGCCACGTCGCGAACGTAGATGTTAATGTTGAGGATCAGATTTGAGACTTTCTGCACCACGCCGGTGATCGCCAGCTCGGCCCCGATCTGGTCCGCCAGCTTACGGTCGCAGCCGCCGCAATTTTGAAGGTTGCTGGCCAGCGCGGCTTCACGGACGGGGGCGATGTCCACGACCTCGTAGCGCCCGCTTTCCGCGAGCGCTTCGCGCAGCCGATTGGTCAACAGGGCGAGACGCTGCTGCTCGCCAGGATCGGAGCCACTCATCTCGCCTTGCAGGCTCGTATCCCGAAACTCGATGTCGAAAACCGCAGTAAGGATCGGGGCCGCTTGGCCGCTGTCGAATGCCGCGAGCGTGAATGCGCTGAGAATCGCCAGGAACCGGATCATGCAGCCAATATGGCGCGCCGGAGCGAACCGTAAAGCGCCCGGCATGCCGCGACGCGGGTCTGACCGAAGTCCTGACCTTTTTAGCCGTGACGTACCGGGGCGTCCGTCGTAGTCTTGTTGAGTGGTAGCGAAGCGGACGGATTTCCCGGTCCGCGCAGCAGAGGCGCGATGTGATTAGGGGCTCTTTACCATCGGCTTTGTCAGTCAGCTTGCTCAGGCTGGTTCTGATTGTCGGGCTGATGTCCGCGAGCCTCCACGCTCTTGCACAGAATCCTCCGCCGGCGGTGGTGAGCATCGGCCATATCAGGCTTGCCGCGCCGCAGCGGATCGCCATTTCGCTGCCAGAGCGCCCCGCCGGGGACAATGGCGTCGCGGGCGCGCGTCTGGCAATCGACGACAACAACACCACCGGCCGGTTCACAAATCAAAAGTTCGAGCTCGCGGACGCGGGCGTCGATGACGCATTGCAAGCGGTGGAAGCGCTCCATCGGTTCGCTGGAGAGGGAATTCGCTTCGTCGTCGCCGATCTGCCGGCGGAGATGCTCCTGGC
>JACCSN010000509.1 GCA_013812985.1 Hyphomicrobiales bacterium
TCCAGGCTCTGCTTCAGCGCCGCCATGAGGTCGATCACGTTGCCGCCGCTCGGCCGTTCGTCCTCGGCTTCCACCTTGGGCGCCTTGCCCTTCACGCGCTCGTCGATAAGGGACCGGAGCGCTTTCGTGTAATGGTCCTTGAAGGCGCCGGCGTCGAACGGCGCGGCCTTTCGCTTGATGAGCTGCTCGGCCACGGCGAGGAGGTCGTCATCCGCCTTTTCATCGCTGATCGCGGCGAAATACGGATCGGCCTTGCGGATTTCCTCCTCGTAATGCAGCGTTTCCAGGAGAAGCCCCTTCCCGCAGGGCTTTAGCGCCGCCAGATATTCCTTGCCGCGCATCGCGAGCTGGCCCAGGCCCACCATCTGCGTTTCCCGCAGCGCGTCGCGGATCACGCGGAACGCATCCTCGGCGAGTTCGTCCTGCGGCACGACGAAATACGGCTTGTCGAAATAGAGCGGCTCGATCTCGCAGGACCCGACGAACTGGGTGAGGTCGAAAGTCTTCTTCGTCTCCAGCCGCACGGCGTCGATGTCGTCCTCGGTCAAGAGGACGTAATGACCCTTCTCGTATTCGAAGCCCTTGAGGATCTCGTCGGTATCCACCGGGCCGACGCCGGCCACCACCTTCTGGTAATGCACCGGCTTGCCAGTCGGCTCATGAATTTGTCGGAACGAGATCTTCTCTGTCGTCTTGGTCGCCGTATAGAGCTCGACGGGGATGGAGACGAGAGAAAGCCGGATGTGGCCTTTCCAGGACGGGCGGGCGGCGGGCATTTCGGGGCCTGATGAACGCGGTTACGGAACAGCGAAGATAACGGTGATTCGTTAACCGGCGTTCCCCGTCAGCCGGCAAAGATTCTCGCCACTGTGCATAGGGTGCATAGGTCGACAAAGAGGAAAGGCGTCGATTGGACGAGCCAACCGACGCCTCCCTGTCAGCCCGGGTCACGATGAGCGTGCCATTCGGCAAGCTCCGCATCGCCTGGGCCTGATCCTGGCGCCTCAGCGCGGAAGTCCAAGTGGAAGCGTCCAGCCCCTCCTGCGAAGATGTTTCCGCAAAAAGGCCGCAGGGTCGAGGCTCGGAATATTGTCCTGTGTGAAGATCGGGAATTGCGGGACTCATCGTTTTCTGTGTCACGGCGAAACGTCGCGCGGTCGCTCCTTTTGGACACGCTGCGCCCCCGATGTAGGATCGCTGTTTTGACCTGGTGGAGCCGAATCTTGCCCGACGACCCGAAGCCTTCCGGCGCCAACGCGGAGGCCGATGCCTCCAGCCCGAGCACGCCGGGCTCCAGCGGCGGCTTCGTGCTGGCGGCGACCATCCTGGCTTCCGCCATGGCCTTCATCGACGGCTCCATCGTGACGATCGCGCTCCCCGCGATCCAGGCGGAGTTCGGGGCGGAGCTCGCCAGCCTGCAATGGGTGGTGAACGGCTACACGCTCATGCTGGGGGCGCTGCTCCTGGCCGGCGGCGGGCTCGGCGACAGGGTCGGCCGGCGGCGCATCTTCGTGGCGGGCCTGATCCTCTTCACGGCCGCCTCCATCCTCTGCGCCGCCGCGCCGACGATCGAGCTCCTGATCGCCGGGCGGGTCGCGCAAGGGACCGGCGCCGCGGCGCTGGTTCCGCAAAGCCTCGCCATCATCGCCGCGACCTTTCCCCGCGAGGTTCGGGGACGCGCCATCGGCACATGGGCGGCCGCCTCGGCGGTCACCACCGCGCTCGGGCCCCCGCTCGGCGGATTCCTCATCGACAGCTGGTCGTGGCGGGCGGCGTTCTGGATCAACATCCCGCTCGCCGCCGGGGCCTTGTGGCTGACGCTGCGATACATTCCCGAAAATCGCGATGACGCCGCGACCGGCCCGATCGACTGGACCGGTACGGCGGTGGCCGTGCTGTCGTTCGGCGCGCTCACGGTGGGCCTGACATGGCTGACGGAAGCGGACGGGAACCGCGCGCTGGCGCTCCTCGCCATGGCGACCGGCGGGCTCGGCCTCGCGCTCTTCGTGGCCGTGGAGCTGCGCGCCGCCAATCCGATCATGCCATTGGCGCCGTTCCGCTCGCGCACCTTCACCGGCGCCAACGTCGTGACGCTGTTCCTCTACGGCGCATTGACGGGCGTGCTCTTCCTGCTGCCGTTCGAGCTGATCGGGCGGCGCGGCATGTCGGCCACCGCCGTCGGGCTCACGCTCCTGCCGCTCGGGCTGATCATCGGCCTGTTCTCCCGGCCCGCCGGCGCGCTCGCCGACCGTTTTGGCCCACGGCTGTTCCTGGCGGCCGGATCGGCCGTTGTCGCGGTGGCCTGCTTCGTCCTGGCGCTCGGGCTGGAGAGCTTCTGGCGCGGCGCGGTGCTTCCCGTGATCCTCCTTTCCGCCGGCATGGCCGTCGCCGTGTCGCCGCTGACGACGGCGGTGATGAACTCCGCGCCCGACGGCCAATCGGGGGCGGCGTCGGGCATCAACAACGCCGCCAGCCGGCTTGCCGGCCTGCTGGCGGTCGCCGTGCTCGGCGCGCTCGCGGAACATGTGTTTCGGCGGGGGGCGCCCGGCGGCAGCTTCGCCGCGCTTGCAAGCGCGGGAGAGACGGCGCCGGCGGCGATGTAAGCGGCGTTCCTCGCCGCCTATTCGATCTCCATGGCGGTCGCGGGCTGCTGGGCGGCGATCGCAGCGATCGCCGCCTTCGTGTCCCTGCGGGAGGCCGGCCCGGCGCGCGCTCAGTCCTTGTAGGG
>JACCSN010000517.1 GCA_013812985.1 Hyphomicrobiales bacterium
GCTCGCAGCGCTTCGGGTTGATGAACATGCCCGCGGCAATGATGTCGAACCGGCCCGCCTGGAGACCGGGGATCAGGGAGCCGAACTCCGTGAGCACCCCGTCCACCTGGTTGATGCCCATCTTGGCGAGCACCGCCCTCACCACCTCAGGCGATTCGCCGGTGAGCTTCCCGTCCGGCGTGGCGAAGCCATAAGGCGCTTCGTTCGCAAAGCCGACGCGGATGTAGCCGTCCGCCTTGGCTTTCTCCAAGGTCGATTGCGCCTGTGCGGCAGCCGTGGCTGCAAGGGCCGTGAGGCCCGCGATGGCTGCCATGAGAGCCCGCCGAGACAGGCCTGACTGCGTCCACATGAAAATTCCTCCCTGAGAGTCCCCGGTTCGCGGCGTCCCTTTTTTGTTCTTGAGCGACCGCCGAGTGAGCTTGCCCCATTTTCGGCGCAACATCAACTGTTGTGTACGTCGATAGCTCGGCGGGATGGATTGCCCTTGATTCTGAGCCAATTCTGCCGTGATATGTCCCCTGATGTGCACAACCGAGGTGCGTGTGACGTCGCTCATCTCCCTGCAGGCGATTTACGCGGCGCGCTCCGCAATCGCTGGAACGGCGCTTCGCACGCCGCTCGTCTTCGCCCCGACCCTCTCGGCGCGAACAAGCCGGGACATCAGGTTGAAGCTGGAGACCACGCAGCCGACCGGCGCATTCAAGATCCGTGGGGCGGCCAATGCCCTGGCTCGCCTCGGCGGCAAGGATAGGGAGCGGGGCGTGATTTGCGCCTCGACCGGCAATCACGGTCGCGCCGTCGCGCAAGCGGCCGCGCGGCTCCGCGTCAGAGCCACGGTGTGCATGTCGAATCTCGTGCCGGAGAACAAAGTGGCTGCAATCCGCGCGCTTGGAGCCGAGGTGCGGATCGGTGGCTCCAGCCAGGACGAGGCCCAGGCGGAAGTCGACCGCTTGGTGGCGGCTGAGGGCTGGACGGCCATCCCCCCCTTTGATCATCCCGATATCATCGCCGGCCAGGGCACAATCGGGCTGGAGCTCCTGGAAGATTTCGCCGAACTCGACACGGTGATCGTGCCGCTTTCGGGCGGTGGCCTGATCGCGGGGATAGCCTCCGCCATCAAACCTGCCGCGCCCGCCGTTCGGGTCATCGGGGTCAGCATGGACCAGGGCGCCGCGATGGACGTCAGCCTCAAGGCCGGACGCCCCGTCAATGTCGCTGAGGAACCGACCCTTGCGGACTCCCTGGGCGGCGGGATCGGCCTGAACAACCGCTGGACCTTGGAGATCGTGCGCGAACTCGTCGACGAGGTCGTGCTCGTATCCGAAGCGCGGATCGCCGATTCCATGCGCGCGCTCTTCTTCGAGGAGGGCTGGGTCGCCGAGGGCGCCGGCGCGATCGGGTTGGCCCTCTTGAACCAACCCTATCTGGCCTCGCTCGGCCGGCGCGTGGCCATCATCGTGTCGGGCCGAAATGTCGACATGGCGCGCTTTCAGGAGGTGATCGCCGGCGCCCCGGCCACGGAGGAACGGCGATGCCGCGGGTGACGATCCTGACCGAAACCGAGCTCCGCTCCTGCGTCGGGCTCGACCCGGAATCGGTTTCCATCGTGGAGAAAGCCTTCGCCAGTCTCGCCACGGGCGGGGTGATCATGCCGCCGATCCTCTCCATGCTGATCGAGGAGCGGCATGGCGAAGTCGACGTGAAGACGGCCTATGTGCCGGGCCTGGACTCCTTCGCGATCAAGGTCAGCCCCGGCTTCTTCGATAATCCCAAGCGTGGCCTGCCGAGCCTGAACGGGCTCATGATGCTCTTCGATTCCGAAACGGGGATCGTCCGGGCCGTGCTTCTCGACAACGGCTTCCTGACCGATGTCCGGACCGCCGCCGCCGGGGCCGTCGCAGCAAAACACCTTGCTCCGGCCATGGTGCGGACGGCGGGCGTCATCGGGGCGGGCGTGCAGGCGGAGCTGCAGATCCGCGCCTTGAGGCTGGTGCGCGATTTCTCCAAGCTTCTGGTCTGGGCCCGCGATCCGAAAAAATCGGAGGTGTACGCCGCCGGCATGGGCCGGGAGCTCGGCATTTCCGCCCGCGCGGTGTCCACGGCCGAGGACGTGGTGCGCGGCGCGCAGGTGGTCGTCACGTGTACACCTGCCCGCCAGCCGCTCATCCAGGCGGCATGGTTGCACCCCGGGCTGCACATCACGGCGATGGGCTCGGACGCCTCCGACAAGAACGAGCTCGACCCGGGCATCGTCCTGGCCGCCGATCGTTTCGTCTGCGACCGCAACGCTCAATCGCTCAAGCTCGGCGAAATGCGCGCCGCCGCCGCTGCCGGGCTGATCAGCGCCGATCACGTCGCCGACGAGCTCGGCGAAATCTGTGCGGGGCTGAAGCAAGGCCGACGCAGCGAGGACGAGATCACGGTCTGCGACCTTACCGGCACGGGTGTCCAGGACACCGCGATCGCGACCCATGCGTTCCGGGTGGCGCAGGATCGTGGGTTCGGAAC
>JACCSN010000284.1 GCA_013812985.1 Hyphomicrobiales bacterium
CCTTCATCATCGAGCCGCAGGTGACCGTGACCAACGAGCTGTCCGACCGCTTCACCGTCATCGAGGTGGAATGCCTCGATCGGCATGGCCTCCTCTACGACATGACGCACGGTATCTCGGAGCTCAACCTCGACATCGCCTCGGCCCATATCGCGACGTTCGGCGAGCGGGTCGTCGACACGTTCTATGTGACGGATCTGGTCGGCCACAAGGTGACCGCCAAGGCGCGCCAGGCCCGGATCAGGCGGAGCCTCCTGGCCGCGATCGGGCTGGACGAAGCGGGCGCGCTGACGGCGCGCGCCTCGTGAGTCCCGTCGCATGAGCCTGGTCCGGCAGTTCACCAGCGTCGGAGGCGCGACGCTGCTCTCCCGCCTGCTCGGCTTCGTGCGCGAGACGATGATCGCCGGGGCGCTCGGCGCCGGGCCGGTGGCGGACGCTTTCTATGCCGCCTTCCGGTTCCCGAACCTGTTCCGCCGGCTCTTCGCGGAAGGGGCGTTCAATTCGGCCTTCGTGCCGCTCTTCTCCCGGACGCTCGAGGGAGAGGGAGAGGCCGAGGCGAAGCGGTTCGCCGAGGACGTGCTCGCCGTGCTTGTCCTGGTGCTGGCCGGGCTGACCGCGATCGTGATGATCGCTACGCCGGTGATCGTGACGCTGATCGCGCCCGGCTTCCGGGAGCATGCGGGGAAGTTCGCGCTGACCGTCGAGCTTTTCCGGGTCATGTTCCCCTATCTGATCTGCATGTCGCTGACGGCCATGCTGTCGGGGGTGCTCAACGCCCACAGACGCTTCTTCGCGGCGGCGCTGGCGCCCGTGCTTCTCAACGTCGTCACCATCGCGGCGCTCGCCGGGGCGATTTTCCTCGGCATGGAAGCGGAGGCGGTGGGGCGGCTGCTCGGCTGGTCGGTGCTGGCCGCCGGCGTCGCCCAGCTGCTGATGGTGGCGGTGGCGGCGCGCCTGATCGGCTTTTCCGCCCGCTTCAAGCGGCCGCGGCTGACCCCCGGCGTCAAGCGCCTCTTATGGCTCGCCGCGCCGGCGGCGGCGGCCGGCGGCATCACCCAGATCAACCTCTTCGTCGGCCAGATCATCGCCTCGACCAAGGAGGGAGCAATCGCCGTCCTGCAATATGCCGACCGCATCTACCAGCTACCGCTCGGCGTGGTCGGCATTGCCATCGGCGTTGTGCTCCTGCCCGAGCTGTCGCGCACGCTGAAGGCGGGCCGCGAGCGCGAGGCCACCCATACGCAGAACCGCGCACTGGAATTCGCGCTGTTCCTGACGCTGCCGGCGGCGACCGCGCTCGCCATCATGCCCGGCCCGATCGTCAGCGTGCTGTTCGAACGCGGCGCGTTCTCGCCCGAAGCGGCGGCGGCGACGTCCCGCGCGCTCGCCATCTTCGCGCTCGGGCTGCCCGCCTTCGTAATGATCAAGGTGTTCATGCCGGGCTATTTCGCGCGCGAGGACACACGCACGCCGCTCGCCTTCTCCGCCGTCTCGGTCGCCGTCAACGTCGCGCTGGCGCTCATCCTCTTCCCGCGCATGGCGGAAGCCGGCATCGCGACGGCCGAAACGACGGCCGGCTGGACGACCGCCTTCCTGCTCGCGGCGGTGCTGCGCCGCCGCGGCCATTGGACCGTCGACGCGACCGTCCTCAGGCGCGTGCCGATGACCGTGCTCTGTTGCATCGCGCTCGCCGCAGCGCTCTATGGCGGGCTGCCTCTGGCCGAGGGCGCGATGGCGCCGGGCCGAGCCTTCGTCCTCCGGTTCGGCGCGCTTCTGGGGCTGCTGGCGGCGGCGGGAATCGTCTACTTCGCCGCCGCAGCGCTTACGGGGGCAGCGGATATGGGGGCGCTGCGGCGCAGCTTGCGGCGGCGTCCGCCTGCGACACCGCCGCCGGAGGTGTAGGCCCGGTCACATCGTGCGGTCTCGCGGCAAGGGTTCGCCGCGATGTCGCTGAACCAGCGCTTTCTCTAGGGCGTTGCTTGAGCGTCAGCTTGTGTGGTCTGTCCTGCCATTTGCGCCTAGGCGTATGCGTGAGTGCGTCGCCGACCATGGACAACATCGAGAAGCGCGGCATCGTTGAAGCCGCCGCGGCGATGGCGAGTTCCCGGCCATCCGTCGAGCCTTCAGCCGCGCTAACCTGCTTGTGTGCATGTGGCATCCAGACAAAATTCAGATCGAACTTGAAAATGCCGAACACCCGGAACCTGTGGTAAGGATTGTCACGCCTGTCGGAACGCTTCTTCTGATTGGAACTCTGACGTTTTCCGGAAAGCTTGCGTATCTGAGGGGCGTGCATGTGGAAGGCCTTGCTCGTGGCGAGCTTGGGCGGCGAGGTTTGAACGCGATAGCCAAGAAGGCGCTGGTGGAGCTCGATGTCGACCAAATCATCATTGAAGGAGGTGCTCGAACGACGGGCCGTAGACCGGGTCGACGCCCCAAGCCCTTCCGGTTCCCTCGTTCAGCTGAGCCTTCGGATGCGGGATGAGATCGCCCGGCCGGTCACGTTCGTCCGCCTCTTGAAATCATATGGATTGTCGCTTCGTAGCGCGCGCGATGTCCTGGAATGCCTGGCCAAAGGGGAAACTGCGACCGTGTTCCTGCGGTTGATCGGCGAAGCTGAAACGGAGCTCGCCCGACTTGGCGTCGAGGCTCGCGTGGCAGCGAACGCAACCACGCTATAACCGGCAGACACACGCCGATGAGACGCTCACGGAGGCGTTCCGTTTGCTTCTCAGTTGTTTAGTGTCAGATCAGCCGTGCGCCGGCTTTCAAGGTCGTCCGCCTCTTGGATCGCTATTCCGTGCTGCCGCCACCTTTTTCGGCGAGGTCGCCTGCTCGGCGCGGCGAGCCATAAACGCCTGCACTCCGAAAACTCCCGCAAGCAGCCCTGGAACCGAAAGGTCGGTGTCCAGCGCCGCCCAATGCAGGCCATAGCCCGCACCGAGGATTTCAACCTGGGCCAGCTCATCCTCGTTAGCGCTTTCCAGACCCTGCGCGAGGCGCGGCGCGAAAGCGAAAGTGCGGCCGTCGATCAGATCGACTACGATGTGGCCGAGCTGACGATCGTAGCGAGCGGCAGCCGCGCGCGGCTCATGAGCGCGGACGATCTGACCGCGCTCCGCCGCGGCGTCAATCTCGGCGTCGGTCAAGCTAGCCATGAGTCCCCCTCCACCGCGCCAGCAGATGCACCTGCTCCGCGGCAACGAGCTGCATCGCCCGGCGAACGTCCCCGTGCTTCATTCCATCGACCCAAACCAGCTCGGGCGCGCCAGCCGCGCCTGCCAGGTTGATCTTGGCCTGCCCATCACCAAACACGTGCACATGCGCCGGCTCGTGGTCGTCCAAGAAGATGACGACGCGGAGACCCCTGGCGCGATGGACGGTGACCACGGTGACTTTAGCCCGCCTTGACGAATTTTCAATCCACGCGGATGCGGCTTGCACCTCATCGCCGCCTTCGCGATAAGCGCGCCTCGCCGAGTTTTGTCATCGGTCGTCCCCATTCTGCAAGAGCGTCTCAATCCCATGACCCCTTTCCCCGAACGCGTCTTCTCCGGCATGCAGCCGACTCATACGCTGCATCTCGGCAATTACCTTGGCGCCATGGTGAACTGGATCGCCATGCAGGAGACGCACGATTGCATCTATTGCGTCGTCGACATGCACGCCATCACCGCCTTCCAGGAGCCCAAGGAGCTCGTGGAGAACATCCGCGAGGTGACGGCGGCCTATCTCGCCTGCGGGCTCGATCCCGAGCGCTCGATCATCTTCAACCAGAGCCAGGTCGCCGAGCATGCCGAGCTCGGCTGGATCTTCAACTGCGTCGCCCGCATGGGCTGGCTGAACCGCATGACGCAGTTCAAGGAGAAGGCGGGCCGGGACCGCGAGAACGCTTCGACGGGCCTCTTCGTCTATCCGAACCTGATGGCGGCGGACATTTTGGCCTACAAGGGGACGCATGTGCCGGTCGGCGAGGACCAGAAGCAGCATCTGGAGCTGGCGCGCGACATCGCGCAGAAATTCAACAACGATTTTGCGCAATCGATCGCCGAGCATGGGCACGGCGAGGCCTTCTTCCCGTTGCCGGAGCCGATGATCACCGGCCCGGCGACGCGCGTCATGAGCCTGCGCGACGGGACGAAGAAGATGTCCAAGTCCGATCCCTCGGATTATTCGCGCATCAACCTCACCGATGACGCCGACGTCGTGGCGCAAAAACTGCGCAAGGCGAAGACCGACCCGGAGCCGCTGCCCTCGGAAGCCGAGGGGCTGAAGGCGCGGCCGGAGGCGGAAAACCTCGTCGGCATCTACGCCGCGCTCGCCTGCGTCTCCAAGCAAGCAGTCCTGTGGGATTTTGGTGGGGCGCAGTTCTCGCGCTTCAAGCCGGCGCTTGCCGATCTCGCGGTCGACAGGCTCGCCCCGATTGCGGCGGAGGTGCGGCGGCTCAAGGCCGATCCGGGCCATATCGACCGGGTGCTCAGGGACGGCGCGGAGCGGGCGAGGGCCATCGCCGAGCCAGTTCTGGACGATGTCAAGGACATCGTCGGGCTGCTGCGCACACGCGGATGACGCAGGCCATGAGCCGCGGCGCGTCTTCCGACGAACCTTGCCCCGCCCCGGCCGCAATGGCAGGGTGATCGCATGATGGCGCCGAGACGCTCCCGCGACGAGGGGCACAAGCGAAAGTTCCTGGTCGTCATCGACGACACGCCGGAATGCCTGCGCGCGCTATCCTATGCGGCGCGGCGGGCGGCGCATACGTCGGGCGCCGTGGTGCTGCTTTTTGTCGTGGAGCCGGAGGCGCCGCAGAGCTGGCTCGGCGTGGAGGACATCATGCGCGCCGAAGCGCTCGAGCAGGCGCGGGCGACGCTCGCCAAATTCGCCGCGCGGGCGCGCGATTTCGCCAATCTCGATCCGGAGATGGTGATCCGCGAAGGGCGTCGCGCGGAAGAGATTCGCAAGCTCATCGAGGCGGACGAGGACATCGCCATCCTGGTGCTCGCGGCGGGCGAAAGCTCGGAAGGTCCGGGCCCGCTGGTGACGGCAATCGCGGCGCGCGGCTCCGGAACCTTCCCGGTGCCGATCACCATCGTCCCGGCGACGCTCTCGGAGGAAGAGCTCGACGCGATCGCGTAAGCGTCATCACTGGCCCGGGAAGCAGGGGGCCGGATACTCCCAACTTGCGTGGCGCGAGTCTCGCCATGATAGGAGGCCATGATAGGAGTGTATCGGCACGGGCGCCGCTAGACTTCCGGTCGCCAAGATCGCGCCATGCCAGCCCAGAAACGGTCTCCGAAACGCCCTGCTATCCGGCTTTCAGGACTTCTCGACAAGCGCAATGCCTTCCTTCTCCAGCCGGCGGACGAGCCGACGCGCTAGGGAGACGAACTCCTTCTTGTTCTCGCGCCAGTCTTGACCCGTTGTTTCCTTCGTGGAACCACCGGCCTCGTTTCGCTTGGACTGTTCACGCCAGATCGCTTTTGCAAGCACAAGCTGGGGGTCCTTTCTAACCGGTGTCTCGGTATCGTCTATAGCCATTGCATATCACCTTTCTTGCCCTGCATCGCCGCTGATCCGCAGCAACCTTTTGGGGGATCACATGGCCATTCGAGCGTCGGCACAGTCCGGATCGCGTCTTAATCCATGCGCCCTGCTTGTCAATGTCAGCTTCCCGCCAAGCGAAGCAGCCCGTCCCGACCCGATACGGAGGACATTTGGCTGATTTCCTAGGACGCCGCGCCGGACCGGCAGGAAGTGCTGCTGGAAAACAAGGTTCTTCAATCCCAAGAACCGGACCTCATGAAATTCGCCGCTCCCGCCCAGCTTGCGCAGTGCAGGAGCAGCATGATCTCCGGCGCCGACCACCTTCCAAGCCTGGCGCGGGTCCTTCAGCGCCGAGAAATGCTCAATCGGTGACCGCTTCGCCGCCTCGCTTGCCACGGCCAACGTCGCTCGCTTCCAGGCCGACCATGAACCACAGCAAAGCACGTACCGGAATCCCGCGCCTTCAAGCGATTTCCCTGGGGTAAAGTCCCGGTCGTATTTTGACGAACTCTGCGGGGAGCGGCGATGCACTTTTCAGGGCTCTCAGCCGAGAGGATGAGAGAGATCACCCGCGCCGCGGCGAGAGGCGCCGAACGCAGTGATTTTCATCTGACGCGCTTTTTCATGTACAGTTCGCTCTCCGGCGTGCTGGCTGCGCATGACAGTCCGTCAAAAAGCTGCCTGGCGGTGTCCGATTCCAGCCGGCTGGCCGGCATCCTCGGCCTCAAGGCCGTTGAGGTCGTCAACGTCAGCTACCCCGAACAATCGTTGCTGGCGCTCAAAATCGCCGACGCCGCGTTCGATTTCTGCGTCTCCGACCAGGTTTTCCATCACCTTGAGGGAAACCCGTTCGATGCGATGCGCGAGAGCCTTCGCGTCCTGCGGCCGGGCGGCTTCGCGGTGCATACGACCGCCTTCATCAACCCCGTCTACCGGACGCCGCCCGATTTCTGGCGTTTTACGCCGGAAGCCCTGGCGCTGATGTGCCAGGCCGCCGAAGGAATCGTGGTCGGCACGGGAGCGTGGGGCAACAAGGAGGCGCTGGCGCTGATCCAGATCGGGCTCCGGCGGATCAAGGTCCCGCTAGACCCGGCGCACCCGCTCCACCAGATCGCAGTGCTGAACGACCCCGAATGGCCGATCGTGACCTGGCTCGTGGCGCAAAAGCCGTTTGCGCAGTGAGCGGCGCGGCGCTCAGGTTCTGAGCTCGCCGCCCGTCGCCTTGCCGACGGCCGCCACGATCGCCGCGGAGACCATGTCGATCTCATCCTCCGTCAGCGTGCGCTCGCGCGGCTGCAGCGTGACCTCGATCGCCACCGATTTGCGGCCTTGGCCGACGGCCTCGCCGCTGAACACGTCGAAGACGGACACGCCGGCGATGAGCGTCTTCTCGGCGCCTTTGGCGGCCCGGACCACCCGCTCGGCCGCGATGTCGCTCGCCACCACGAAAGCGAAATCGCGCGTCACGGCCTGGAGGTCGGACGCATCGAGCGGCGGGCGGGCGATGCGCCTCCCCTTCGGCAGCGGGATGGCTTCGAGATCGACCTCGAAGGCGACCAGCGGGCCCGTCACATCCATGGCGTCCAGCACGCGTGGATGCAGCTCGCCGAAGCTGGCCAGCCGGTTTTTTGGCCCGAGCGCCAGGGAGCCGACCCGGCCGGGATGATACCAGGACGGGCCCTCGTTAAGCGTCTGCAGCCGCTCCAGCGGCGCGCCGGCGGCGGCCAGCACGGCCAGGGCATCGGCCTTGACTTGGAACACATCGACGGGACGGCGCGGCCGCGACCAGTGGCGCGGGCCGTCCATGCCGCGACGCAGGCCGGACACGTGCAGCCGCTCGTCCTCCGGCCGATCGCCGCGGTAAACCTGGCCCGCTTCGAAAAGCGCCAGGTCGGCGAAGCCGCGCGCCATGTTGCGCCCGACCGCCGCGACGAGGTTCGGCAGAAGGTTCGGGCGCATGTCCGAAAGCTCCGAGGAGATCGGGTTGGCCACCTCCAGCTCGCGGCGCCCACCGCCGAAGAGCTCCGCCTGCCGCTTGGAGACGAAGGACCAGGTGACCGCCTCGTTCATGCCCCGCGCCGCCAGCGCCCGGGCGGACAGGAAGCGACGCCGCTGCGCCGGATCGATGCGCCGGGTGGTGACGGTCTCCAGTCGCGGAAGCGGGACTTGGGGAACCTGATCGAGGCCGTGGACGCGGATGATCTCTTCGACGAGATCGGCCTCGCCGTGGATGTCGGGTCGCCAGGAAGGAACCTCCGCCACGACGTCGCCATCCGCGCCGGCGATCCCGAAGCCGAGCGCCTGCAGCATGGTGAGCTGCTCGGACGGCTCGATGTCGACGCCGGCGAGCGTCCTCACCCGGTCCATGCGGAGCGGGATCTTCAGATCGCGGAGCGGCGGCTTGCCCGCGATGACCAGCTCCGAGGCCTCGCCGCCGCACAGCTCGAGGATCATGGCGGTGGCGATCTCCGCGCCGGGCTGCACGAAGGACGGGTCGACGCCGCGCTCGAACCGATGGCGCGCATCGGAATGGATGCCGAGCTTGCGCCCGGTGGCGGCCGTGCGGATCGGATCGAAATAGGCGGCTTCGAGGAAGACGTTCACGGTGTCCGGCATGACCGCCGTCGCCGCGCCTCCGATGATCCCGGCGATCCCTGCCGCGCCACGGTCGTCGGCGATGACCGTCATGGCGGGGTCGAGCGCGTAGGTGCGGCCGTCCAGCGCTTCGATCGTTTCACCGCCCAGGGCCAAGCGGGCGTGGATCGTGCCGGAGACCTTGTCGGCGTCGAAGACGTGCAGCGGCCGATTATAGGCGTAAGTGATGTAGTTGGTGATATCGACCAGCGTCGAGATCGGCCTGAGGCCAATGGCGCGGAGCCGCCGCTGCATCCAGGCCGGCGACGGGACGTTCCGCAGCCCGCGGAAAGTGCGGCCGATGAACAGCGGGCACGGGGTGTTCTCGGGGTCGTCGAAACGCAGCTCCACGCCGATCGGGCTCTCGAATGCGCCGCGCACAGGCTCGGCATCGAACGGCTTCAGCCAGCCGACGCCCTTGGCCGCCAAATCGCGCGCGATGCCGTATATCCCGAGCGCGTCCGGCCGGTTGGGCGTGACGCCGACATCGATCACCGGATCGTCGAGCCCGGCCCAGGCGGCATAGGAGACGCCGACCGGCGCGTCGGCGGGGAGATCGACGATGCCTTCATGCGCGTCGGACAGGCCGAGCTCGCGCTCCGACAGGAGCATGCCGTTCGACGCCTCGCCGCGGATCGCGCCGGGTTTCAGGTCGACGCCGGTGCCGGGGATATGCGCACCGGGCGGCGCGAAGACGCCCTTCATGCCGGCGCGGGCGTTCGGCGCCCCGCAAACGACCTGAACGGGCGCGCCGGAACCGGGGTTCACCAGGCAGACGCGCAGGCGGTCGGCGTTCGGATGTTGGCGGGCCGCCACGACGTCGGCGATGACGAAGGGCTTCAGCTTCTCCGCCGGATTGGCGAGCGCCTCCAGTTCCAGGCCGAGATGGGTGAGCGCGTCGGCGATCTCCTGCGCGGAGGCGTCGGTCTGGAGGTAGTCCTTGAGCCAGGACAGGGTGAATTTCATGGGGGGTTAGCTCAGGTGAACCGCCGCGGGGCTATAAGGCAAATGCAAAGGATTGGAACGTCTCAGGCGATCATCCCTCGCCAATGCGGGCCAGAATCGCTCGCAGCGCCGATTCCAATGTTGCGAGATCGTTCTGAACGACGTTCCAGATGATTTCCGGGGCGACATCGCGATAGTCGTGACGCAGGACATTCCCGATCCCGGCAATCTTCTGCCAGGGTATTTGCGGGAGCCGTTGCCTTGAGGTCCTCGCCAAGGCGCCGCGAGGCTTCCGAAATGATGCCGATCGACCGTTCGGTCGCTAGCCGGTTCAGCCGCTGTTCCAAGAACTGCTCAAGAGTCAGATGCGCCGCGGCTTCTCGTGCAAACTGAATATGATCCAGCATGTCATGGACGCGCAGCCGCGCTGAACGAATCGGGTCGCGCATCAGAAGATCTGAATAGCTTCGGCTTCAACTTCGCGCCGAATTCTCCAATGCACGCTTCCTCGCGTCATGGCGTCGACTCTCGCGGAAAGAAGTTCAGCGAAGCGATCCTGCACCCGGACGACATCGATCAAGCTGAACCGCGGATCGTCGTAGTCGTAGAACAGATCGACATCAGATTGCTCGTCCGCCTCCCCGCGCGCGACGGAGCCGAACAGGAAAACATGCGACACGCCTTCCGCGCGAAGCTCGGCTTCGTGGGCGCGCAGCGTTTGGATGACGGTCTTCTTGTCCATGCGCGGACATGTCGCTCAGCTTTGAGCCAAGATCAAGGTGCGCGCGTTCCGGCGGTATCCGGCCTGCCGGAAGCAATGGCCGCCGATCTTTTTGGCAGTCCGAAACCACATCTCGATCCGGCGAAACCTCCGCGAAACAAACGGCCCTTAGATCACGCTCCCCGGCCGGGTGACCGGCTTCAGGCGCGCTCGCGCCGAAGCACATCCGCGCCGGCATGGAGTGAAGGAGAAGCCCGTGAGCACGATCGCATCCCCGCGTCGCTGGTTGAGCGCAACCGCCGGCTCGAACAGATTCGCCTTCGCCGCCCTCATGGTCGCGCGCCGCTTCCGTCGGCGGGTGAGGATTTAGGAGGACCGGCGGAAGCTGCAGGCGCTTCCCGATCATCTCCTGGCGGATATCGGGATCTCCCGAAGCGAGATCGAGAGGGTGACCGATTTCGGCCGTGGCGATCCGGTCGGTCGGCTTTGCCGCTTCTAGATGCCGGACCAGATGCGCCGTCCCGGCAGTCCGGGGCGGCGTATCCGTCGTTGATCATTCAACATAGCCGGTATCGACCCGCACCCTGCCGCTTGTCGTGACCGTCGTGTCGCCGACCGTGGTCGTCGTCCCGGCCGGCGGCGCTGGAGGCCCAGCGCTCTGGCAGGCGCCCAGCGCCAAAGCCGTCGCGGTGGCGACCAAGGCAGCGCGCATCCGCCACACGCCCGCTCCGCCGTGGCGGTCCGGGGCTTCCGGCGCGCCGCTCCCCCGGCTCAAAGGCTCAACCCCTCCGCGAGCGTCGGGATGGCCAGCGACGAGAAACCATAATGCCTGAGCCAACGCAGATCCGCCTCGAAGAAGGCGCGGAGATCGGGGATGCCGTATTTCAGCATGGCGATGCGGTCGATGCCCATGCCGAAGGCAAAACCCTGGTAGCGCTCCGGGTCGAGCCCGCCGGCGCGGATGACGTTCGGGTGCACCATGCCGGAGCCGAGGATCTCCAGCCAGGAATCGCCGACCCCGATCTTCAGCTCGCCGCCTTCCCAGGAGCAGCCTATGTCGACTTCCATCGACGGTTCGGTGAACGGGAAATGCGACGGGCGGAAGCGCATCTTCACCGCGTCCACCTCGAAGAACGCCTTGGCGAAGGCCTCCAGCGTGCCCTTCAGATGGCCGAGATGGGTGGTCTCGTCGATCACGAGCCCCTCCACCTGATGGAACATCGGCGTGTGCGTCTGGTCGGAATCGGAGCGGAAGGTGCGGCCGGGCGCGATGATGCGGATCGGCGGGGCGGCTTTCTCCATGGTGCGGATCTGCACCGGCGAGGTGTGGGTGCGGAGCACCATGCGGGAGCCGTCCGGCTTCGGATGGAAGTAGAAAGTGTCGTGCTCCTGCCGGGCCGGGTGCTCCGGCGGCATGTTGAGCGCGCCGAAATTGTAGAAATCCGTCTCGATATGCGGGCCTTCGGCGACGGAGAACCCCATGTCGCCGAAGATGGCGATGA
>JACCSN010000880.1 GCA_013812985.1 Hyphomicrobiales bacterium
CGGTGTGGATCGGCAGGATCTCCAGCGCCGCCGCGACGCCCCAGACGAGCAGCCACGGCACGTTCTTCAGGAGCCGCGTGACCACCAGGAAAAGCGCCAGGTGGTAGATGAACCAGAGCGTGCCCCAAGGCTCGATGAAGGCGGTGAGGTATTCGCGGAGCGCGCCGCCAAAACCCAGCTCGGCGGCGAAGCCGGGCGCCTTGAAGGCGAACTGGATGGTGAGCCAGAGCACGTAGAAATAGGCGAAGTGCAGCACCTTGCGGTCGAGATAGAGCCGCCAGGGCGCGTTGATCCGGGCGGCGAGGAACAGGCCGGCTATGAGGAAGAAATCCGGCATGCGGAAGGGACGGGCGAACTCCACGACGGCATGCATCCAGCCCGTCTCGCCCATGGCTTTTTCCACGCCGAGCGTCGAATGCATCATGACGACCATGATGATGCAGATGCCCTTGGCGACATCGACCCAGTCGACTCGGTTCACGGCGACACGGTTCACGGCGACGCGATTGTCGCTGGCGGTACGATCAGTCATGGCGGCGCTCCTCGTGTGCCGCCGACCTTATGGGCATGGAAGTCGCGGTTTGTCGCCGCTTTCGTGAAGAGACGGTAAATGCGGGCCCCCAAGTTAACCCCTCGTTAAAACGACAAATTTAGCGTCGAGACCGCGCCCGAGGGCGAAGGGAATCAAGGCATGGCGAGACGGAAAGCGGGCGAGCGCTTCGAGCCGGGCTTCGCCGATGGCGGGCGCGACGGGTCCAGGGTTTCGCCGGAGGACCGGCCCGCGGCCGCGCCGAAAGCGGTCCGCCGGCCCAAGCAGACCCCTGCCCCAAAGGGCCGCGCCGCCCGCGACGCCTCGCGCCGCGATCCCGGTGGCCCGCCCCGCCGTTCGCTGCTCGGACGTCTTGCGCGCCGCACCGTCTATTGGAGCTTCATCCTGTGCCTCTGGGTCGGGATCGCCGGGGCCGGCATCGTCGCCTATTACGCCGCGCAGCTGCCGGGCGCCTCGGAATGGAAGGTGCCGGATCGGCCCCCCAACATCGAAATCCTGGCGCTCGGCGACAAGCTGATCGGCAATCGCGGCGAGACCGGCGGTGAATCGGTCCGCATCGAGCAGCTGCCGGCGCACGTCCCCAACGCCGTGATCGCCATCGAGGACCGCCGCTTCCGCCAGCATTTCGGCGTCGATCCGGTCGGCCTGGTGCGCGCCGTGTCGAAGAATTTCACCGCCGGCGACGTGGTGGAAGGCGGCTCGACGCTGACCCAGCAGCTGGCCAAGAACATGTTCCTGTCGCCGGAGCGCTCGCTGAAGCGCAAGGTGCAGGAGGTGGTGCTCGCCGTCTGGCTGGAATCGAAATACTCCAAGGACCAGATTTTGGAGATGTACCTGAACCGGGTCTATTTCGGCAACGGCGCCTATGGCGTCGACGCCGCCGCCCGGCGCTATTTCGACCGCGAGGCGGCCGACCTGACCTTGCCGCAGGCCGCCATGCTGGCCGGCCTCCTGCCGGCGCCGAGCTACTATGCCCCGAACAAGAACCCCGAGCGGGCGAAAGAGCGCGCCGCGCTGGTGCTCGCCGCCATGCGCGATCAGGGCTTTGTCTCCCGCGAAGAGGAGGTCGCGGCGCGCGACCGGCCCGCTTCGGCCGGCTCGTTGTTCATGAGCCGCAACGAGAACTACATCGCCGATTGGGTGATGGCCGTGCTGCCGTTTCATCTCGGCGCGATCGAACAGGATGTCGTGGTCGAGACCACCGTGGATCTGGGGCTGCAGGCGGATGCGGAGCGCGCCGTGGTCGGCGTGCTCGACGAGGAGGGAAAGAAATACGGCGTCAGCGAGGGCGCCATGGTGGTGGTGGACGGCACCGGGGCGGTGCGCGCCATGGTCGGCGGCCGCTCCTACGCGGCGAGCCAGTTCAACCGCGCGGTGGACGCCAAACGGCAGCCGGGCTCCGCCTTCAAGCCGTTCGTCTACCTGACGGCGGTCGAGCAGCTGGGGCTCAGGCCGGACACGGTGCGCGTCGACGAGCCGGTGACGTTCGGCACGTGGTCGCCGCAGAACAGCAATAACAAATATCGCGGCCGGGTGACGCTGAAGGAGGCGCTCGCCTATTCGATCAACACGGTGGCGGCGAAGCTTGCCGCGGAAGTCGGCCCGGCGGCGGTCGTGGAGACGGCGCGGCGCATGGGCGTCAACTCGCCGCTCGCCGCCAACCCGTCGATCGCGCTGGGCACGTCCGAGGTGACCCTCCTTGAGCTGACCGGCGCCTATGCGCCGTTCGCCAATGGCGGCTATGCGGTGATGCCCTACGTCATCCAGAAAATCCGCACGACGGAGGGCAAGGTGCTGTTCGACCGGCAGGGCTCCGGCCTCGGCCAGGTGGCCAGCATCGAGAGCGTCGCCATGATGAACGACATGCTGCAGGCGACGCTGGAGATAGGGACGGGCAAGAAGGCCGCGATCGCCGGCTGGCCGGCCGGCGGCAAGACCGGCACCAGCCAGGATTTTCGCGACGCCTGGTTCGTCGGGTTCACGTCGAACCTCACCGCCGGCGTGTGGGTCGGCAACGATTCCAACGAGCCGACGAAGAAGGCGACCGGGGCGACGCTGCCGGCGGCGATCTGGGCGAATTTCATGACGCGCGCGCATGAGGGCGTACCGGTGGCGGCGCTGCCCGGCGCGGATCTTCTGCCGGCGTTGCTCGGCCGGCCGGCGCCGGGGGCGGAAGGCGTGGCG
>JACCSN010000588.1 GCA_013812985.1 Hyphomicrobiales bacterium
GGCCGGCATTCAGGCGGTGCAGACGCTGTCGCGGCTGAACCGGGCGCATCCCGGCAAGGACACCACCTACATCCTGGACTTCGTTTTGCACCTGTTGAAGGCCGCCGGGTCTCGTCCCACTCCTTGCTGCCATTGGCGAGTTTGAAGGCCAGGCGGTAGGGCGTGTAGTTCTTCAGCACGTCCAGGATGAAGCCTTCCTCAATGGCCTGGCGCATTGAATAGACGTGGAACGGCGCGGGCAGGTTGCCATCGCCGGCCGGCAGGGCCGGATTCGGAACGCGCCCGAAAAGCTGCAGCGTCTTGGCCTTGGGCGTGGCGGTGAAGGCGACATAGGTGACGCCCTTGTCGCTGGCCCGGCCGGCCATCTGGGCGACGAGCAAGTCCTCGGTGGACTCCACAGGGCCGCCTTTGCAGCGCGGCAGGCGGTCGAAGTGGTATTGGTCGATGGCGTCCTCGACCGCTTGGGGGTGGCTCGGGCGGATGCGCGCCTCAAGGGCTGGCGCGAGGAACTCGAATTCTATAGCAACGTAGCCCGGTGCGCCACGAGCCGTCCGTAGATCTACTCTCGTAGAAAATCAGCAACTCGTCATCTGTCTGCACTGCTTGAAATTTTTCCGCGACCGTTTCTTCGTCCAAAATCGTATCGACGATGTAGTGACTTACGTTCTGAAAAAAAAGCGGATCGTCGCTCAAAGCCAGACCGATGAACATTTCAGACGTGTTCGGCCTCAGATAGAAAAAGAACGTCCTTTTCCCGGCAATCATGACGTCGCTGGAGAGATTGCCCCCGCACCTCGCGCACAGCCATTCCGGGTTTCGGAAGGCCAGAGGATTGTCTGGATGGCGGCCAAGCAATTTGACCCGGCGGGTCTTTTTGTCGACGCGCACCTTGGCCCAGCCAAGATCGCCCAACCGGCCATCCTTTCTGTAGCTGTCGTAACCCTGCCAGAAAACGGTCTCGTCAGCAGTATCCTCGCATAAGACATAGGCGCCGTTGGACTCAAGGGACCAGCCTTCAACACTGCCGCCACGTGTTTCCCAGCCGATCTCCGGCTGAAGCACGAAGGTCGGGTCGTGCACGAAATCGGCATCCGGCGCGCTGGCGATGGCCGCGCCGACACCGACGCCGTCGCAGAAGAATCCGACGATGAAATCGTCCGCGATCGCCACGACGTGATGCAAAACCGCCCGGTCGTGTCCAGCCGAGGGCAATAGAACGCGCCGGGCGGGGCCAGGCTGCAACGTGTTCGGGTTGAAGGGGCGCACCCAGCTTTCCCACCGACCTCCGGAAGTCCGGGTCGTGTAGAGCCATGTCACGCCGTCCTTGACGATCAGCCTTCCCCGACGGTCGAAAAGAAAGCCGCCGAAGCCGTGCGCCTCGCCCAGAATGTCGGCTATGTGCTCGATGAGGACGAGAGGGCTTCCCGAGTCGACCGATAGGGCGGGGGTAAAGGCTTGCTGCGTGCTGACAAGGGTCATTGAAGCATGCGTCCCTGAAATGTGCATTGCTGGAACCGCGGGCTTGCTCGGGACACTCATCCCGTGCCGTGCGCGGTCGCTTGCCTGCCGACGGAAGGCCGCGGCCGGCTATGGACGACCTGAGCGGAACCTTTCTCCAGTTCTCCAGGCGCGAGATGGCACGCGATGACATGGCTGCCGGGATATTCCCGCAATGGCGGCTTTTCGATATTGCAGGTTCCCTCGATGCCAAAGGTGCAACGGGCGAAATAGGGGCAGCCTGCGCCGGTGATCTTCGCTGTCCGCGCCGAAGCGAGGATTGGCGCCCGCGCGTCGATCGCTTTTTCAAGCCACCCGACCTGAAGTTCGGGAACGGAGGCGATCAACAGGCGCGTATAGGGATGATAGGGAGGTGAAAGGACTTGGGCGGCTGGGCCGCGCTCGACAATACGACCGGCATAAAGCACCAGTATTTCGTCCGCGAACGAGGCTACCGTCGACAGGTCGTGGCTGATGAATACGAAAGATGTGCTGATCTGCTTTCGCAGCCGCTTCAGCAATTCGATGATGCTGGCGGCGACGATGCTGTCGAGCGCGGAAGTCACCTCGTCACAGAGCAGCACTTCCGGGCTCGCGGCGAGCGCGCGCGCGAGATTGATACGCTGTTTCTGCCCGCCGGAAAGCTCTCCGGGATAGCGGTCGGCAAAATCCGCCGGCAATTCCACCAGTTCAAGAAGTTCGGCCACCCGCCGGCGCTTTCGCGCGCCTTTCCTGCCGTGGTAGAATTCGAGGGGTCGCCCGAGAATGGCGGAAATCCGCTGCCGCGGATTGAGCGCGGTATCGGCCATCTGAAACACGATCTGAATCTTGCGCAGTTCTTCCCTGCTTCGCTGCCGCAAGTCCGGCTTCAGCTTGTTTCCTTCCAGCATCACGTCACCGGACGCCGCCGGCAGCAACCCGGCCAGCACGCGCGCCAGCGTCGATTTTCCACATCCCGATTCTCCGATGACGCCGACGACTTTCGCCTGTCCGACTGCAAGGTCGATGTTCCGCAGCACCGGGATTTTCGGTTCGCCGTTTTCGGATCCGCCATAGCCGGCTGAAACGTTCGTCAATGCCAGCGCGGGCCTTGTCTGATGTGACTCAGGATCAGCTTCGCTCGACCCGGTGGCTGGACGCGGCCGCACCGCGGACATCAGGCGGCGTGTATAATCATGGCTGGGCCGGCCGATAACCTGGCTGACGAGACCCTGCTCCTTTATCTCTCCGTCCTGCAGCACCACGATCCGGTCGGCGATCTGGGCGACGACGGCGATATCGTGGGACACGTAAATGGCTGCTGTCCCTCGATCCTTGATCACCTTCTTGAACGCTTTGAGAACCTCGATCTGCGTGGTGACGTCGAGAGCGGTCGTCGGTTCATCGAGAACCAGAAGGTCCGGATTGCCGCATAACGCCATCGCGGCCATCAGCCGTTGCAACTGACCGCCGGATACCTGATGCGGGTAGCGCCGCCCCACGCTTTCCGGATTCGGCAGATCCAGCGCGCGGTAAAGTTCTTCCGCCTTGGCGTCGGCTTCCTTTCGCGTCAGCGCTCCGTGGAGCACGGCGGATTCGGTAACCTGCTCACCAATGGGAAACGCGGGATTGAAGGTTGCCGCCGCGCTCTGCGCCAGATAGGCGACGTTGCGCCCGCGCAGGCCGCGCTGCTCCGACGGGCTCATCGCGAGGATGTCTTCACCGTGAAGGAGCACCCGGCCGCCGCAAAACTCCAGGCCGGGCCGGCAATAGGCAAGAGCTGCAAGCGCGATAGTCGTCTTGCCGGAGCCGGATTCGCCGATCAGCGCGACGACCTCCCCCTTCCCAACCTCGAAGCTCACCCCCTTGACGATCGGCACGGGAGAACCTTCCGAACCCTGGACCCGCACCGTCAGATCGCGCACGTCCAGAACAGCGGTCATCACGCCATCTTCCCTGCAAGACCGGCGCTGCTTTCGGCCGAGATGTCATCGACGATCAGGTTGATCGAGATGGTGAGCGAAGCGATCGCCAGCGCCGGCCAGATCGCGGAGAAAGCGCCGTAGCTCAGACCCTGCATGTTCTCGCGCACCATGCTGCCCCAGTCGGCCATGGGCGGCTGAATGCCGAGCCCGAGGAAGCTCAGGCTCGATATGAAGAGTATGACGAAAACCACCCTGAAGCCGAAATCGGTCGCTAGCGGCATCGCGGCATTCGGCAGGACTTCCCGCGTGATGATCCACCAGACCCCTTCGCCCCGGGCGCGTGCTGCTTCGACGAAATCCTGAACCATGATGTCCTGGCCAAGGGCTCGCGAAAGGCGAAAAACGCCCGGTGCATAAACCGCCGCGGTGATCAAAATCAGAATGGGAATCGAGGATCCGAGGGCGGCGATGACGATCAGGGCGAGCATGAGCTCGGGAAATGCCAGGATCGCGTCATTGGTGCGGCTGAGCGCGGCATCGGTCCAGCCGCCCTTCACTGCCGCGGCGATGCCAAGGGTAATGCCGGCGGAGTATGCCAGCAGCGTCGCAGCTACCGAAATGCCTATCGTCGTGCGCGCCCCCCACATGATCCGGCTCAGCGTATCGCGGCCCAGATAGTCCGATCCGAGCCAGAATTGCTCGTCGATCGGCAGAAAGCTGTCGTCGGCAACCATCTCGGCCTCATGAAAAGGAGCCAGAAAGGGACCAAAGAGCGCCATCAGCACCCAGAACGACACCACCCCCACCCCGAGCCAGCCCGTCCACGCCAGGCGCACCCGCGATTTCCGAGAGACGGCGGATCGCTCGGGGCGTTGGGCGTTGGCCGCGATGGGCGTCTGCGTCGTTCCCATGGTTTATCTCCGGCTATCTCGGATGCCGGAGACGAGGGTTCGAGGTAATCGCGGCTATGTCGGCCAGCAGTATCAGCAGCACATAGGCACCGCAGAAGATCATGGCGCACGCCTGCACCAAGGGCAGATCCCGCGTCTGCACGCCGTCGATCATCAGCTTGGCCAGCCCCGGATAGGCGAACACGGTTTCGACGATCACCACGCCGCTAACGAGATAGGCGAGGTTCAGGGCGACGACGTTGACGATGGGGCCGATGGCGTTGAACAGCGCGTGGTGCAGAACGATACGGCGGCGTGGAACCCCTTTCAGGATCGCCATTTCGATATAAGGCGAATTCAGGACGTTGAGGACGGCGGCTCGAGTCAGGCGGATCATCTGCCCCGATACGGCGATCGTCAGCGTCAGGATCGGCAGCGCCAGCGCCCTCGCGAGCTGCCACAAGGTTTCGTCGCCGCTCAGATACGCAACGGACGGAAGCAACCGAAGCTGTACGGCGAAGATAAGCACCAGAATCGTCGCGGTGAAAAATTCTGGCACCGAAATAAGACTGAGCGTTCCGAAGGACACGACGCGATCGATCCAGGTCCCCGGATACATCGCCGCGAGCAGCCCGACGGAAATCGACAGGGGAACCGATATGCCGGCGACGATCCCGGCCAGAACAACCGTGTTGAGCAGCCGGTTGCCGATAAGGCTGTCGATCGTCGCGCCGCCGGCTTTCGAGATGCCGAGGTCTCCCGAGACCATGTCCCCGAGCCAGTCGAAATACCGGACGAAGGCGGGCTGATCGAGCCCGAGCTCGGAACGGAGCGCCGCGAGCGTATCGGCGGTCGCGTTCTGACCGAGAATGATCTGCGCAACGTCGCCGGGAAGAATTTCGGTGCCCGCAAACACCAGCACCGACACGACCCAAAGCGTGATGATGCCAATGGCGATTCGGCGAACGATCATGAGCCGCACTGGATCGATGCTCTCTTTCCGATCGACGTCCCGATTTGGGCGGACCCTTCGAACGGCCCGACGGTCATTCGATAGGACTGCGCGTCAGCCCGCACGCTTCGTTCGAGCTGACGCTGCCCTGGTTCAGCTATCCAGCCAGACAAACTCCGGCCATTCGGAACCACCGAGCGTGCCGAGCGGATTGCGGCTCATGCCTTTCACTTTGCTCGATAGTCCATCCACCGAGTTCTTGTGAACCGGAATGATCACCCCGGACTCCTCGGAAACGAGCCGCTGCATCTCGCATTGAAGTTCCGCCCTTTTCGCCTGATCGGTTTCGGCGCGGGCTTCCTTCAGCAGCATTCCCATCCGCTCGTTCTTCCAGCGGGACTCGTTCCACTCGGCCTCGGGCGCGAACGCGATGCTGAGCATGATGTTGGCGGTTGGCCGCATGTTCCAATCGCCCACATGCATCGGCGTCTTTAGCCACACCGATCCCCAGTAGCCGTCGTTCGGCACCCTTTGCACCTGCAGGTCGAGGCCGATCTTCGACGCCTCGCGCTGCAGGATCAGGACCATGTCGGTGACGCCGTTGCTGATCTCCGCCACCTGAATCTCGGCGGACGTGACGCCCGACTTCTGGAGGTGATGCTTCGCCTTGTCCGGATCGTAGGGACGTTGTGCGAGTTCGGCGCAATGTTCCGGATAGGCGATGTTGATCGGCTGGTCGTTTCCAACCGTTCCCTGCCCCTTCAGGACGGACTTCACGATTCGCTCGCGGTCCTGGAGGTACTTCAGCGCCAGGACGAAGTCGGGACTGTTTCCCGGGCTGGTATCAGTTCTGCAGATGATGCACGGAAAGGAGCCGGATGGCACCGACCAGACCTCGACGCCGTCTGTCGACTCCACGACCTCGATGGCTTGCGGGTCGAGGTTGGATATCATTTCAACATCGCCGGCCAAGAGGGCGTTGACGCGCGCCGTGCTCTCGGTGATGGCGAACAGTTCCAGCTCGTCGAGATTGGGCCCGTCTCGCCAGTAATTGTCGTTGCGCACATGGACCGACCGGATGCCGGGCTTGAATTCCTGCAGCGTGAAGGGACCGGTTCCGACCGGCGCCTGGAAGTCAGACGTTCCTTCCTTCAGGATACGGAAATGGTGCGTTCCAAGAACGGCGGGCAAGTCAGCGTTAGGAGCGTCCAGCACAGCCTTGACCGTATTGGCGTCGACCTTCTTCCATTCCTTGACGCCGGCGACGAGGATTTTCGCCTTGGATTTCGAGTCGGGACCCAGGTGACGGTTCATCGACCAAATGACGTCGTCCGCCGTCAGCTTGCTGCCGTCGTGGAACTCCACGCCGTTGCGTAGCTTGAACGTCCACTCCGTCGCGTCGGCATTGGCGGAGAACTCCTCGGCCAGTTCGGGCTGGGGAACGATGTTGTCGTCCAGTTGAATCAGCCCATTATAATGGGCGCGGCCACGTGTAAAATCGATGGAAGAGGTGAAGAGCGTTGGATCAAGCGTGTCCGCCGGTCCGTGCTGCGTCATCGCGGCTCTGATCCTGCCCCCACGTTTCGGCGTCTGAGCGAGCGCCTTTCCGGCCGTGCCTAGAATGCCGGCGCTGGCCGCAAGGGTGATGCCAGCTCCCGTCAGAAGCGCCATCGCTTCACGGCGCGAAATGCCCTTGCGCAGGGCCCTCACGATTGCATTGCGGTCACCGGCGGCAAGACCGCCAAATGCCGGCGAGCCGCGCTCGCCTCCACCATTGATCTGAACGATGTTTCTCTTTTTCATCAGAACCTCCCAAGAGCATCTCCCATGCGGAGGAAACGCGTTTCCAGAAACCGACAATGCATTATGACGTGTTACCTGCGGGCTTTCCGCTTTTGTGCCGGTAGCGAGTTCACGATTCTAGAGGGTATAGATATTGAATCCCAATCGAATTTTGATGTAGGGTCATAACCGGATGTTATGAAGGGATGCCTTTGAACTTTCGGCAGATGGAAGCGTTTCGGGCGATCATGTCCCATGGCTCCGCGACGCAGGCGGCCGAGGCCCTGCACATCTCTCAGCCGGCTGTAAGCCGGCTGATCGCGGATTTCGAGGCGGCCCTTGGCGTTCTCCTGTTCGAGCGTGAGCACGGCCGGCTCAAACCCACCGCGGAAGCACATCTCCTGTTTCAGGAATCCAGCATGGCCTTCTCCGGCCTGGCGCGGCTGCGGGAGGCGGCGGCGTCTTTGCGCGAGCTTCAGCGAGGCCGGTTGCGGATCGTCTCGGAAACCGTCTACGCGGAAGGGTTCATCCCGCGCTTGGCGGCTGCCTATCATGTGGAGCATCCCGACGTTCACATGGAACTGGATACCGGGCCGTCGGCGCGCATCGCCGACTGGATAGCCGAAACCTGGTATGATCTGGGACTTGTCGTCCTTCCGGTTTCCCAGGCCGACGTATCGGTCCGCTTTCTCCGTCGGCAATATGCGCTCTGCGCCGTTCCGCCGGGCCATCGGCTTGCGGGGCAATCCGTGGTCAGCCTGGAGGAACTTGCCGGCGAACGCTTCGTTGCGCCGGTCGCGAACACGCCTTATCGGATTCTCTTCGATCGCGCCCTCAAGAGCGCAGGCGTCGCACCGGACATTCGCTTCGAGGTCCGCACGCAGCACGGAATCTGCGCTTTCGTCGCCGCGGGGGCCGGCGTTGCCTTGGTCGAACCCTGCGTCGCCGAGGATGGCGGCGATCGACGCGCGGTGTTCCTGCCCTGCGAGCCCCCGATTTATTGGGACATCGCTCTCATCGTTCCCAAGGCCAGATCGCCGTCGCTGATCTGCAAAAATTTCATCGACTATCTGATTGAACACGCCGAGGACTACTTCGCTTTCAGAAATCTATAATATTCCGCCCTGTGCAGTTCACCAATCTCAGAGTCTGACTCGAAACGATTGCATTGATTTCAAGCTCTTGCGAGTCGCCTGGTGAGCAGTCGGATGTGGGCGATGAAGATCCAGGCGACGGCGCTTTCGATGGTCGCTGCGACGTCCTTGGCGAGCCTGCGGCAACCAGAGCCTCGGAGTGGAGTTGGCAAGCTGCAGCGTGCGGATCTGGGAAGAGCTCTCTCTTCTGCGCGAGCGTGAACGCTGGTGTGAAACGGCGATCCTGCGGCTGAATGAGAGCACTCCGCCAACGATCAGCGCACGCCTGTACCTGAGTGGATGCCTTCGGCTTTTTGGGATCAGGGATTGTTCCCGCTTATAAAAGCAGCTGCCGCTATACTCTGGCCCGGGCGAGCACGTTCTGCACTGCCGAGATGTGCCATCGTCCGCCTCGTGCTGAGCTGATTCCGCGGTTGTTCAGCGCCTGAGTTATGGCGGCGAGAGTAGTGGCGCCGGACTCCTGGATGGCCTTGATGATCGGCAGGATGTTTGCCGCGAACCGATCGGCTTCGCTGATCTGCACTTCCCGTCCTTGCG
>JACCSN010000600.1 GCA_013812985.1 Hyphomicrobiales bacterium
GTTCCCGCGAATGACGGTTTCAAGATTTCGGGCGAAGAGTTTGTTCTCACGCCCATCGAACGCGAGCTCTTAAGGCCGTATGTGATCGGAAATGATCAGAATGACGTGATCGTGCCGAAGTGGATCATCGACGCATCCGATCTCACACAAGACCGGCTTCTCACCAGCTTTCCTCATGCATACCAGCGTTTGAAGGAGCTTGTCTTCCCGGCCAGGCAAAGCAACCCCCGAAAGGCTTACAGGGACAGATGGTGGCAGTTTGCAGAGAGTCGCCCTGCCATGCGAAGGTCGTTTCGCGGGTTAACGCGCTTCATTGCGACACCGTACACCGCGCAGCATCGCACTTTTCAGTTCTGGAGTGCTGATACTGTGCCTGATGCAATGGTCTATAGCATTTCTTCCGACGATGGCGCAACACTCGCGATTCTAAGCTCAACAATCCATGCGGTCTGGTGCCGATATTGCGGGGGCACGCTTGAGACTCGCCCTCGCTATAATAGCAACCGCACCTTCTTTCCCTTCCCCTTCCCCGATCCCGACGAGGCGCTGCGTGCAAAACTCCGCGCCGCCGGGGAGGAGCTGGACGCTTTCCGCAAGGCGCGGCAGGCGGAGCATCCGGGCCTGACGCTGACGCAGATGTATAATGTGCGGGAGAAGCTCCGGGCGATGGCGCGAGTCGAGACCCGCTCGTCCGCTTCCAAATCTGTCGTCATGCCATGGCTTGACCATGGCATCCATTCCGTGACGGCGGAAGCTGGCGCGAGTGTTACGGAATGGATTGCCGGATCAAGTCCGGCAATGACGACATCGAAAGGTGGCGCAGGACCACCTGCGGCCGGTTCAAAGGGCGATTCGGACCCTCTCCCGACCTCTGGCCAAGGCCAGAGGCCACCCTCTCCCGGTACGGGAGAGGGTAAAGCGCCCACGCCTCTGACCGCCGAGGAGGAGCGGATCAAGGAGGCGGGGCTGATCCTTGTCCTGAACGAGCTGCACGACCGCATCGACCGGCTGACATTGGAGGCCTATGGCTGGCCGGAAGGGCTGTCCGACGAAGCGATCCTGGAGCGGCTGGTGGGGCTGAACAGGGAGCGGGCGGCGGAGGAGCGGCGCGGCATCGTGCGGTGGCTCCGGCCGGACTACCAGAAGGCGCGGGCCGGGGTGATCCCGATCGAAGGCGAGCAGGCCGAAGCCGAGCTCGCGGCGCCGGTCCAAGCAGCGCCGCTGCCGGCCTTTCCAAGAGACCCGGTGGAGCAGTCGGCCGCGATCGCCGCCGCTTTGGCGGAAGCGCGCGAACCGGTGAACGTTGCCGCCATTGCCGCCCGGTTCAAGCGGGACAAGCGCGCGGAGGCGAAGATTGCCTCGATCCTGGCGGCTTTCGTGCGTACGGGGTTTGCGTCGACGGGTGATGCGGGCAAGACGTTTCTGGCGCGGCGGGCGGCGTGAGGGCGCAGAAGCCCGCGCGCGGCTTCAGTCGCTTCCCGACAGCTTTTGCATGTTCGCGAAGGCTGGTCATCGGCTAGCATGGCGGCCGGCGACGCGGGCGAGAGCGGCGGGTCCGGTATACCGCGGCAAGCCGCGGCTGATATTCCCGTTCAATTCAAACAAGAAAGCCTCGCGGATGTCATACGCCTTCTCACCCCCGCCCGTTCCGGCTCTGCCCATCCGCGGCGGCGATGATCTGTTCCCGGTCCGCCGCATCTATTGCGTCGGGCGCAACTACGCGGAACACGCCATCGAAATGGGCCACGATCCCGATAAGGAGTCGCCGTTCTTCTTCCAGAAAAACCCCGACAACCTCGTCACCGACGGCCGCTTCCCCTATCCCTCGGCGACCAAGGACGTTCATCACGAGATCGAGCTCGTGGTGGCGCTTTCGAAGGGGGGCGAGGACATTCCGGTCGAGCGCGCGCTCGACCATGTTTTCGGTTATGCCGTCGGCCTCGACATGACGCGCCGCGACCTGCAGGGAACCGCGAAGAAGCTCGGCCGGCCATGGGAGATCGGCAAGGCCTTCGAGCGGTCCGCGCCGATGGGCCCGCTGCGCGCCGCCGCCGAGATCGGCCATCCGGCTGCCGGCGCGATCGTTCTCACGGTGAACGGCGCGCTGCGCCAGGAGGGCGATCT
>JACCSN010000626.1 GCA_013812985.1 Hyphomicrobiales bacterium
GATGCTCGATGACGATCTGGTATTTGGAGCTTCCGGGATAGGTTGTGAGCTTGCCCGTCGCGACCATTTCAAGCCCGTCCTGCGGCTTGAAACGCAGTCGTTGCAGCGTGGTCTTCCAGATCACCGCCTCCAGGCAGGCGCGGTCGTCCTTCAGCCGGAAATAGCAATGGCCGGAGCCGGTGGCGCCCTTGAACCCGGAAACCTCGCCGCGCACGCGGACATGCTCGAAGTTCTCCTCCACGGTGCGCTTCAGCGCGAAGGAGAGCTCGGAGACGGTGAATTCGACGACGTTGGTGACGAGCTGATTCATGTCAACCCAGAGTTCAGAAGCGCCCGCGAAGCGCGGCTCGCGCGCGATGGTGGAGAATCGGGGACACTTTCTGCCGCATTAAGGCTGAGGACGCACGGCCAAAGTGATCCCTTCTCGCTTTTGCAGCTGGGCAATGACGGAAAACAGATTGTCGGCGCGCGGGTTTCCCTCCGCGCTGAGCATGCGCATGAGGCTCTTTGGGCTTTTGTGAGTAAGCTCTGCAAGCTGCTCAAACCCGATTGTCGCGTTGACGTAGTCACGCAGTATGATCTTCCCTTCCGCGGTGTCGCCCCGAAGCAGCAATCCAATTGCCTCTTCGAGCAACCCGATGCGAAACGCCTCGTCGCGGCGAGCCCGGTCTTGCACCGTCGCTTTGAAGCTCCGCGTCAGCGCCATGCTTCAATCCTCCTTTCGTGACTTGTAGTCTGACCAATACACCTTCGCTCTTTCGATATCGGCTCGCTGGCCCTTCTTTGAACCACCTGCAAGCAACACCACAAGCCGGACGCCGTCTCGGCCAAAATAGATCCGGTATCCCGGCCCCCAATCGATTCGTCGTTCGGAGGCGCCTTCGCCGATCGGCTTCACATCACCAAAATTTCCGGCCTCCATACGTGCAATCGCTGTCCGGACTTTCAGGGCCGCAAGGCTGTCCAGCGTGTTGAACCAGTCGGCGAAGGGGCATACGCCTCGCTCCGTCTCGTACTGAACGTATTTCTATCAGCGCCATATAGGTTGCCAGTTCACGCCTTCCTACGCTCTTCGCTGAAGGCGGTCGCTAGAGCAAACGTCATGCCTTATGACTTCAGCAGCCAGCGCCTCTTCGTCCGCGCCGACCTCCATGCCGGCGCCGAGATCGAAGCGGAACGCGGGCATGCGAATTATCTTGTCAACGTGCTGCGCCTGAAGACCGGCGACGCGGTCCGCCTTTTCAACGGCCGCGACGGCGAGTGGCGCGCCAGGATCGGCGAGGCCAGCCGCAAGCGCTGTGTTCTTGCGCTGGAGGAGCAAACGCAGCCGCAGACCGCCGCGCCCGATCTCCATTATCTCTTCGCGCCGCTGAAGCACGCCCGGCTGGATTACATGGTGCAGAAGGCGGTGGAGATGGGAGCCGGGCGGCTCCGCCCCGTGATCACCCGTCACACGCAGGTGAGCCGGGTCAACCTGGAGCGCATGGAAGCGAATGCGATCGAGGCGGCGGAGCAGTGCGGCATTCTTGCCTTGCCCACGATCGATGAACCCGCGGCGCTGCTTGAGGTGATCGCCGGCTGGGACCCGGCTCGCCATCTCATCTTCTGCGACGAAAGCGCGCCTGTCTCAAACCCGGCCAAGGCGCTGCGCGAGCTCAGTCGCGGCCCCGCCGCCGTCCTGATCGGTCCGGAAGGCGGCTTTTCCGCCGACGAGCGGGACACGCTTCGCCGCCTGCCCTATGTCACGGCGCTGTCGCTGGGCCCGAGAATCCTGCGCGCCGACACCGCCGCCGTGGCGGCGCTGGCGCTGGCGCAGGCTTTCATCGGCGATTGGCGATAAATGCTTTGCCGCCCGGCCCTCCGCCGATTATGGTCCGGCGCTTATCTGTGGAGAGACCATGGCGCGCGACACCGCCGACGCCACGCCGATCGAGAATCGCGACGAGCTGGCAGCGCATCTGGGATCCGGCGCCAAGCCGCGCGACGCTTGGCGCATCGGCACCGAGCACGAAAAATTCGGCTTCTACAAGGACGGCCACAGCCCCGTCCCTTATGACGGCCCGGCCGGCATTCGGGCGCTGCTGGAGGGCATGCAGTCGCTGCTCGGCTGGGAGCCGATCCGCGACGGCGAGGCGATCATCGGGCTGGCCGACCCGATCGGCGGCGGGGCGATCTCGCTGGAGCCGGGCGGCCAGTTCGAGCTCTCCGGCGCGCCGCTGAAGTCGATCCACCAGACCTGCCGGGAGGTGAACGGGCATCTGGCCCAGGTGCGGCAGGTCGCCGACCCGCTCGGCATCGGCTTCCTCGGGCTCGGCATGAGTCCGAGATGGAAGCTCCGCGAGACGCCGGTGATGCCGAAATCGCGCTACAAGATCATGGCCGACTACATGCCGAAAGTGGGCGGGCATGGCCTCGACATGATGTTCCGAACCTGCACCGTGCAGGTGAACCTCGACTTCTCCAGCGAAGCGGACATGCGCGACAAGCTGCGCGTCGGCCTCGCCCTGCAGCCGATCGCCACGGCGCTCTTCGCCAATTCGCCGTTCACGGAGAACAAGCCGAACGGCTTTGTGTCGTATCGCGCGGAGATCTGGCGGGATACCGATCCGCACCGCACAGGCATGCTGCCCTTCGCCTTCGAGGACGGCTTCGGCTTCGAGCACTATGTCGACTGGGCGCTCGACGTGCCGATGTATTTCGTGGTGCGGGAAGGCCGCTACCGCGACATGACGGCCTACACGTTCCGCCAGTTTCTCTCGGGACGCGCGCCGGACGACCTGCCCGAACCCGCGCCCACCATGGGCGACTGGAAGAACCACCTCTCCACGCTCTTCCCGGAAGTGCGGCTGAAAACTTATCTGGAGATGCGCGGCGCCGATGGCGGGCCATGGCGGCGGCTCTGCGCGCTGCCGGCCTTCTGGGTGGGCCTCCTCTACGACCAGACCTCGCTCGACGCCGCCAAGGAACTGATCGCGACCTGGACCACCGAGGAGCGCCAGACGTTGCGCGACTCTGTCCCTCGCACAGGCCTCGCAACCCCGTTCCGCAACGCGACCGTTCTCGACATCGCCAAGGATGTCGTCGCGCTCGCCCGCGACGGCCTCAAGCGCCGCGCCGTGGCGGGGAACGGCTCCTCCGACGAGACCGGCTATCTCGCCCCGCTGGAGGAAACATTGGCGCTCGGCCGCACGCCGGCGGAAAACCTGCTGCAGCAATACGAGACGCGCTGGGGCCGCTCGGTCGATCCGATCTTCATGGAGCAAGTCTACTGAGGGCTGTCCCCGCGCCGCAAACGCCGCTTTGCAGGGTTTGCAGGCGCCGTGTCAGCCGCCCGGTGATGTCCCCGGCTCAAGCGCTCGCTTCGGCTTGACGCTTCTTCGGACGGCCAACCTTCCGCGGCCGATAGTGCGCCTGCATCAGGATGGGATCGCGTTCAGCGGCGCGGCAGGCCATGCCGACAACTGCGGGAATCACGCTTCCGGCTTTGTAGGCATTGAATGTGCTGAGCGACACCCCGAGGAAGTCTTTCGCTTCCTGATTCGACATCCGAAGGGATTTCTGCCAGTCGATCA
>JACCSN010000651.1 GCA_013812985.1 Hyphomicrobiales bacterium
CGTTTGACCCTCGCGGACGCTAGAGACGGCGCTGAGAAGGCCCCGCGTTACATTCAGGATTTGGCGCGCAACCTTGCAGGATGGCTGCCCATTGGGTGCCGCTGGCTTATCCCCACCGCCGAGGTCCCCCTCACCAACCTAGTCCGCGAAAAGATCCTCGCCGAAGCCGAACTCCCCCTCCGCTACACCGCGCTCACCCCCTGCTTCCGCTCCGAAGCCGGCTCCGCCGGCCGCGACACCCGCGGCATGCTGCGGCAGCATCAGTTCAACAAGGTCGAACTCGTCTCCGTCACCACGCCGGAGCAGTCCCGCGACGAGCACGAGCGCATGACGACGTGCGCCGAGGAGGTCCTGAAGCAGCTCGACCTCGCCTACCGCGTCGTGCTCCTCTCCACCGGCGACATGGGCTTCGCCTCGCAAAAGACCTACGACCTGGAAGTCTGGCTCCCCGGCCAGAGCGCTTATCGCGAAATCTCCTCCTGCTCCGTCTGCGGCGACTTCCAGGCCCGCCGCATGCAGGCCCGCTACCGTTCCAAGGACCCTTCGACGGGCTCAGGGCAAGCCAAGCAGCCGCGCTTCGTCCACACGCTGAACGGCTCCGGCGTCGCCGTCGGCCGCGCGCTCATCGCGGTCATGGAGACCTACCAGAATGACGACGGCTCGATCACCGTCCCCGACGTGCTCAGGCCCTATATGGGCGGGCTGGAGGAGATCCGCTCATGAGTATCCGAGGTGCTTGGTCGTCGTCCCCTCAATAGATTTCCAGGCAGGCCGCCACGGGATCCTGACCAAAGTCAGCGATAGCTTCTGCACGGCCTCGCAGTGTCTCAGCGACAAGGGATGTCGGCTGATTGCCGATGCGTAGCCAAATGATTTTCGGCGGCGGGCCGCGAAGCCCGGCAATCTCTGCGAAATCGCTGTCGTGCGAAACGAGCGTGAACCCACCGGCCTTGGCGAGTTCCCAAATCGCTTTGTCATCGGCTTCGGCTAAGCCGAGCAACCGAACTTGGCTCGAGCCGGGGAAGAGGTCCGCAAGGTGGTGGCAGAGCTTGAAGCTCAGGTTTTGGTCGAACAGAAGCTTCATGCCGCGGTTGTCGTGCGGCGCTCACGGTCGGCGGCATACGCGAGCGCAGCCCGGATATCGGCTTCTGTCAGCTCCGGAAAATCATTAAGAATGCTTTCATGAGACATCCCGGTGGCGAGCCATCCAAGGATGTCGGCCACAGCAATCCGCATGCCGCGCACGCAGGGCCGGCCGCCGCGCTTGCCTGGCTCCAAGGTAATGATATCGCGATAGTGCATGGTCATACTGCTCTTTATCACATTCCCTCGCAAAGGCGCGTGGAGCATGGATCCATGGTCAAGCCCGGCCACGTCGTGGCAAGACGGAAAAAGATGATGGCGGATCGCTTGTCGAACCTCGTTGGCGTTACCCCATGAGAATCCTCGTCACCAACGACGACGGCATTCACGCGCCGGGTCTGGAGGCCGCCGAGCGGATCGCCCGAGAACTCTCCGACGAGGTCTGGGTGGTCGCGCCGGAGACCGACCAGTCGGGCGTCGCCCATGCGCTGACCCTTTCCGATCCGATCCGTCTTCGAAATGTCGGCGAGCGGCGCTTCGCCGTGCGCGGCACGCCGACCGATTGCGTCATCATGGGCTTCAAGGTGGTGATCGGCCAGAAGCCCGATCTCGTCATCTCCGGCGTCAATCGCGGCCAGAACCTCGCCGACGACATCACCTATTCCGGCACGGTGGCGGGCGCCATGGAAGGCACGCTGCTCGGCATTCCGTCGATCGCGCTCTCCCAAGCCTATGGCCTCGATACGCGCGACAACCCGCTGTGGGAAACCGCCGAGGCGCACGCGCCGAAAGTCATCGCAAGGCTGATCGAGCAGGGTTTCGGCTCGGGCACGCTGTTCAACATCAATTTCCCTGACCGCGCGCCGGACGCCGTCCAGGGCGCGATGGTGACGCGGCAAGGCCGCCGCGTGCCGGACTGGCTCAAGGTCGAAGAGCGCAAGGACGGCCGCGGTTTTCCGTATTTCTGGATCGGGTTCCAGCGCTCGCACGTGGATCCGGAGGAGGGGACCGATCTGTGGGCGATCGGCAACGGTCGGATTTCCGTGACGCCCTTATCGCTCGACTATACCGACGAGCGCGCCCGCGAGCGGCTCCTTTCGGCTTTTGATTTGCCCTGACCGGAGCGCGCCAACTCGTGTCCGATCAGCCTCGACCTCCGCGCTCGGGCCAAAAGGGAGGAGGGGGGCTTCGTTGCGCCTCGGCGATTCTGCCGACCGAGCGGGGCAGCCCCGAGCGTCTGCTGCGCTCCGCCGCAGCAGCGCAAGCGCACGGACTGGGCGATTTCGACCAGGTATTCCCGCCTGCGATGTCGGGGAACGACGGGCAGGCGCGGGGTGCGTTGGAAGCAGCTGCCTCCGAGGCGGCGGCTGCGCGGGTTGACTGGCTCTTGGCGGTCAGCGCTGACGAGACGCTTGCTTCCGACATATTCGTCAAGACTGCGCCGGCTCTGCGGCTGCATGATGCGGTTTGGGGAGGGGCGGGGCTAGGCGTTTCCGCGCCTGCATCCCAAGCGCCGCGACACGCGTCTCCCAGCCCCTCCCCGTCCCTTCGACAAGCTCAGGATGCGGGGGGACGGGAGCAGTCGCGACCTTTTGGCGGGGGCTCGGCCAAGCCCGAGCCGATCACCCGGCTCGCGGCGCAAGATTTGCCGACCTTCTTCCATGCGGCGCTCGCCTGGTGGATCGGGCCGTCGCATTTCGTCAGGCCAGAGGCGGCGCTGGCGGCGCTCCAATCGGCGCAAGGCGAGGGCTGGTACGCGGATTATCTTGTCCATCTCTGGCGGAATGTCAGCGCCTACAAGACGGCGCAGCGCCTGACGTTCTTTCAGGGCAGCTTGCCTCCCGTGGCGGAAGCCGACCGCGCGCGGCTGATAGATATTCTGCAATGCGAGCCGGTCTATATGCCGGTCCGTCATGGCGCCTGCGAGCTGCGCGTCCCCTATACGGGCGTGAACCCGGTGATCGAGCGGGAGCAGATGCGCGGGCTGTTTTTCGAGCATGACGAGCTGCGATTTCTCAGCGATCGCCTGCCGAGCGGGCTCAGGATCGTCGACGCCGGGGCGAATACGGGCAATCACACGCTGTTCTTCGCCGCAATCATGGAGGCGGAGATCGTCATCCCCATCGAGCCGCATTTACGCGCTGCGGCGGCGCTGCGGGCGGCCGTGGCGGAGAACGGGCTGGAGAATGTCGACCTCTCGTGCCTCGGCGTCGCCTTGGGCGACGGGCCAGGGCGGCTGAAAGCCGTGCACTCCGTCGCGGGCGGGCTCGGCGCAACGCGCTTCGCGCCGGACCCGAAAGGGGATACGCGGCTGGCCCGGCTTGACGCCCTGATACTCGATGCCAACCGCGGACCGGTCGACTTCATCAAGATCGATGTGGAAGGCATGGAGATGGCCGTGCTGAGCGGTGCGGCGACGCTGATCGCCAAGGACCGCCCCTTTCTATACGTCGAGGTTCTGGACGAGACGATCGGCGCGTTCCTGGCCTGGGTCGACATAAATTCGTACAGGGTGGAAAAGCTCTTCCCGGACAAGACGCATTGCAATTACTTTCTCGTTCCAAGCGAAGGTCGAGACAGGCGAGGCTCTCCATGAACATTCGAGCGGGATTGCAGAGCCTCATCGTCCTTGCTGTTCTTTTCGGAGCATCCGGCGGGCGGGCTCAGGAACCGTCAAGCGCGGTCCCGCCAACCTTCGCGCCTGCACCAGCGCCGCTGCCGGCGATGCTGGAGCCGCCATTCCTCCAGGCGACGGTCACGGCGGGAGACCTGCCGCCAGTCCAGGAGCGCATTCCTCAGAGGCCGGCCATCGTAGGCTTCGACGGGGAGACGACGCGAGTCGGCCGTTACGGCGGCATGCTCGACGTGCTCGGCGGCAGCGCCAAGGACACGCGCACGCTGGTGGTGTGGGGTTATGCGCGTCTTGTCGGCTATGACCCGAGCTACACCCTGGTCCCTGACCTCGCGGAGAGCGTCGACATCGAGGAAGGGAGGCGCTTCACCTTTCGCTTAAGGCCCGGTCACCGCTGGTCGGACGGCGCGCCGTTCACCGCCGAGGATTTCCGCTATTGGTGGGAGGACGTGGCGAACGACCCCGAAATGTCGAAATTCGGTCCGCCGGTGGAACTGCTCGTCGATGGCGAGAAGCCGGTCGTCGAATTCCCCGACGCGGTCACCGTGCGCTACAGCTGGTCGAAGCCCAATCCCTATTTCCTGGCGGCGCTCGCCGGGGCGCAGCCCTTGGAGATCTACCGGCCGTCGCACTACCTGAAGCAGTTCCACGCCCGCCATGCCGGGCTGGAGACTGTGCAGAAGATGGCGGAGGAGGAGGACGAGCGGAACTGGATCGCGCTGCACTTCAGCAAGGACCGATCCTACCGCAACGACAACCTGGACATGCCGACTCTGCAGCCCTGGGTGCTGAAGACCGATCCGCCGTCCGACCGGTTCCTGTTCGCGCGCAATCCCTATTACCATCGGGTCGACACGGCGGGCTTGCAGCTCCCCTATATGGACCAGGTGGCGCTGACGATCGCCAGCCCGTCGCTGATCCCGGCCAAGGCGGCGGCGGGGGAGACGGACCTCCAGGGCGCTTATCTCGGCTTCTCCAATTACACCTTTTTGAAGCGGGCGGAGGAACGCGGCGGCTACGAAGTCCGGCGCTGGCTGGCCTCGAAAGGTTCGCGCATCGCGCTCTTCCCGAACCTGAACAGCAGCGACCCGGTCTGGCGGGAGCTTTTCCGCAACGCCGATTTCCGCCGCGCTCTGTCGGTCTCGATCAACCGCGAGGACATCAACAACGCGATCTTCTACGGGCTGGCCAAGCCCGGCAATAATACGGTGCTGCCGCAATCGCCGCTCTACAAGCGCGAATACCTCACCAAGTGGACGCAATACGACCCCGACCTCGCCAACATGATGCTCGAGGCGATCGGCCTCACCGAGCGCAGCCGCGCCGGCCTGCGGCTGCTTCCCGATGGCCGGCCCATGCAGATCGTGGTGGAAACGGCGGGCGAGGAGGTCGAGCAGACGGACGTGCTGGAGCTCGTCCGCGACGACTGGCGCAAGATCGGCATCGGCCTGTTCATCAAGCCGACGCAGCGCGAGGTCTTCTACAACCGTGTGAAAGCCGGCTCAACGCAGATCGGGGTCTGGTCGGGGCTGGAACATGCGCTGCCGAAAGCCTCGTTCAGCCCGGCTGAGCTGGCGCCGCTCAATCCCGAACAATTCCAGTGGCCGGCCTGGGGGATGTGGGCGCAGACGAGCGGCCAGTCGGGCGAGGAGCCCGACCTGGAATCGGTGCAGAGGCTGATGGCGCTGAAAGCGGAATGGGGCGCCATGGAAGACGAGGCGCGCCGCACCGCGATCTGGCATGAGATGCTGGGGATCTGGGCGGACGAGGTGTTCACGATCGGCCTGGTGCAGGGCGTGGACCAGTTGGTCGTCGTCAGCGACAAGCTTCGGAACGTGCCCGAACGCGGCATCTACAATTTCGATCCTGGCGCCTTCTTCGGCATGTATCGGCCGGATACGTTCTGGTTCGACGAGGGCGAGCAGAAGACCGCTTCGGCCGGAACGCCTTGATGCTTGTCTTCCTTGCCCGCCGCCTCTTCATCATGGTCTGGACGCTGGTCGGAATCAGCGTCCTCGTCTTCTTCATCATCCAGCTGCCGCCGGGGGATTACCTCACCACCTACATCGCCGAGCTGCAGGCGCAAGGGGAGGGTGTCGATGAGGAGAAGGTCCAGTTTCT
>JACCSN010000667.1 GCA_013812985.1 Hyphomicrobiales bacterium
GAGACGGCCGGCTTGCGCCGTGTCGGCGGCGAGGCCGGACAGAGCCCCCCAACCGATGGGGGCGCCTTCCGCCTCGCTGGAAACGAGCGTCGGATAGGCAGCATCGCCCGTGCCGCGCTCATAGATCATCAGTGTGGAGCGGGCGCCGCCGTCTTCCACCAGGTCCTCCTCGCTCGCCACCACGAAGAGGCTGCGCGAGGGGATGGCGGTCAGCCCTTCCGGACCGAGGCCGGCCGGCAGCACCTGCAAGTATTCCGGCTCCGCGCCGGTGTCGCGGTAGACCGCCACGAAGGAAGAGCGCTCGGTTCCCACGAAGATGAGCCGATCGTCGCCGAAGGTGGCGACCTCCAGCCCCTCCGGCTCGGTCCCCTTGGCGTCCGACCGTCCTTCCGGGTAGTGGCCGATGCGCATCGCCAGATGCTCGAGCTCGGCGCCCGAATCGTAAAGCACCTCGCCGCTCCTGTTGAAGATCGTGAAGCTGCGCGAGCCGCCCTTGTAGTCGCCCTCATTGGCGGTGACGAAGCGCTCATCGTCGAGCCACTGCACCGCGTCCGGCTCGCGCGCCACGCCTTCCAGCTTGTCGGTCGGGCGGATGATGCCGTCCTCCTTCGTATCGATGCCTTCCAGGTCGGCCGCGCCGGCGGAGAAGTCGGCCTTCACGGTTCCGGCCGCGAGGTCGACGATGGCGATGTGGTTGTTCTCCTGCAGCGTGACGACCGCTTCGCCGGCCCCATTCACGTCGGCGAATTCCGGCTCGGCGTCGTCGCCTGCGACATCGGCGAGCCCGGCGAGGTCCACCGTCCTCATCGACGCGCAATCGGCGGCGCCGGAATCGACGGACAGGATCGCCAGCGCGCCGGAGGGAAGTTGCGGCAGTTCTCCGTCGTTCAGCTCCTCGTCGCGTTCGTTTTCCAGGACCACGGCGAGGCGGCTCTTGTCCGGATTGAAAGCGACCGCATCCGGCTGGCCGCCGAGTTCACAGGTCGATTCAACGGCCTTGGAAGCAATATCCACCACGACCAGCTGACCGGACGGCTTGTCGTTGCTCTCTGACGTGACCACCGCGACCAGCGCCTTGCCATTCGCTACCGCCACGGAGGTCGGTTCGCCTTCGAGCGCCACGAAACCGGCCGGCTTCGGCGCTTTCGGGTCGGCGATGTCGACGACGCCAAGCGCCTTCAGCTGCGAATCCGTATAGACGAGGGTCATCCCGTCCTCGCTCGCCGCCACGATCTCCGCCACCGTCGGGGTGGCAGGATCGCGGTCCGACGGCAGGTTGGACGCGACCGGGAATGTCGCGATCCGGTTGAACGTCTCGCTGCTTTGCGCCGCCGCCGCGGCGCTCCACAAAGTCGCAATTGCAACGGTGCTGCAGGTGAGCTTCAGGCGCATGGATGTCTCCGGCTGAGGGAGCGGCAAAAATGCCTGCCCAGGATGGTGCGGAAGACTCGTAGGCACGCCAAATCACAGGACGATGACAGTTGTTCGGGTGGCAAGCCGGCCTGCGCAAACGGCCGGCCGGCTTCGGATGAGCCAACTCCTCCTGCTGGTTTTCGATCTCGCCTGGGCCCGCTCAGCCGACGCGTTTGGGTTCCAAAACCTGGCTGAAGAGCTCCGCGTCGTCGCGGTCCATCAGCCGGACGGTCATAACTTCCGTGTCGCCGTCGATCTCGACGATGCCGAAGAACTGCAAGCCTTCGGACGGCGGTAGGTTCTGCTCCTGCCCCTCCGCCGGCGCCTTCACGAACCTCGCTTCCGGCCCGAACGTCCGGTCGAGCTCGCCGGGGCCAAAGGTGCCCGAGTGCAGCGGGCCGGACACGAATTCCCAGAACGGCTCGAAATCCTGGAACTGCGCCTGGCCGGGATCGTAGAAATGCGCCGCCGTGTAGTGCACGTCGGCAGTCAGCCAGACGACGTTCTGGATGCCGGCGTGCTTGATGAAGCGGAGCAGCTCAGCGAACTCCAGCTCGCGGCCCTTGGCGTCCGCGTGGTCGCCATTGGCGATCGCTTCCGAGCCGGTCTCATCCTGCGCGTTGTTCCAGACGATGAGCCCTATCGGCATGTCGGAGGCGATCACTTTCCAGGTCGCGGTGGAGTCGGCCAGCGCCTTCTTCAGCCAGCGCATCTGGGCCGTGCCGACGATGCGGTCCTCCGGCGCGAGCGTTGGCTCCAAATTGGCGTCGTTCGGCCCGCGATAGCTGCGCAGGTCGATGACGAAGACGTCGAGCAACGGGCCGCAGGCAATCTTGCGGTAGACGCGGCCCGGCTCCGCCGCAACGGTGCGGATCGGCATCATCTCGTGGAAGGCGCGGCCGGCGCGCGCATGCAGGAGCGGCAGCGACTTCACCGTGTAGCGGTCGTCGGCCGACAGGTCTTTGGAGGGCGACCAGTTGTTGACCACCTCGTGGTCGTCCCACTGATAGATCGCCGGCACCGCTGCGTTGAGGGCGCGCACATGAGCGTCGAGCATGTTGTATTTGAAGCGGCCGCGGAACTCCTCAAGCGTCTCGGCCACCTTCTCCACGCCTTCCGCGACGAGGCTCCGCCACACGCCGCCGCCCGGCATCTCCTTCTCCGCCGCGATCGGGCCGTCGCAATAGACCGTGTCGCCAGAGTGGAGGAAGAAATCAGGCTGGTGGCCGAGCATGGTGGCGTAGGTCTTCATGCCGCCTTGGCTCTCGTCGATCCCCCAGCCTTGGCCGGCGGTGTCGCCGGACCAAACGAAGCGCACGTTCCGGCGGCTGGTTGGGGCTGTGCGGAAGCGGCCGACGAGTGGCTCCGAAACCGCACTGAGATCATCCAGGTCGGCGAAGGCCACCCGGTAGAAGATTTCCTGATCGGCGGGGAGCCCCTCCAGGAGCCGCTTGACTGCGAAATCGCTCTCCGGCAGCGCATCGAGTGTCGGCAGCCACATGGAATTCTTGAAGCTGTCGGAGGTGGCCACCTCGACGAACATCCGCGAGGGGCGGTTGGCGCGCGCCCAGATCATGCCTGACGAGGAATCGATATCGCCGGATTGCAGCCCGTGCGTGATCGTCGGGCGAGACTGCGCCCGGCTGAGGCCCGGCTTGGCGAGGCCGACGGCGGCGACGAGTCCGCCGGCGGCTGAGGACAGGACAAAGGAACGGCGTGTGATTTTCCGCGGCATGAAAGCCTCCCGCTCTGACGTAATGATGCGTCGAGAGATGTCGCAAGCCGCCATGACAACGGCGTCACAAGACTGTGACGATCACCGCACCTGCAAAGGAACTCCGCGCTGGCGGATGGCGAAACCTGCCGTCATTCCGGACCTTGTAGTGCGACGCTCATTTCCGCTCCACTGCCGGCGCAGCGCTTGCCGAGGCGGCTTGACCGATGCCGTTCATTCTGCACTGCGTGTCCGCTCGAAATTTGGGGCAGTCCAGGGAAGCGGCTTCTCGTAAACGGTCGCGCACGTCGCGCAGCTTTCCCGGCACGCGCAGCGCCGCAAGCCCGGCCGCGAGCAGGCACAGATCGTGCTCGTCGCCAAGAATTTGGGCGATGTCCCCAGCGGCTTTCCGGCCCGCCT
>JACCSN010000290.1 GCA_013812985.1 Hyphomicrobiales bacterium
TTGTGCCACGCCATCGCGATATCTTGAGGCAGAATGAACGATGCCACCCATGCGCTGTGGCTATTCGCTCCTCGGTATACGCCACTTCTGGCTTCCAGATCAGTGAGCCAAAGGCGAACAACCAAAGATCATCGCCCTCTCGATGTGGGGCAAGTGCCTCATCCAGTGCAGCGTCGTAGTCGGACTCGGTGTGATAAACGATGCCCGGCGATGGGCCGGCGTCTTCCAAGGCCCGATGGGCAAGCGCCACTAACTCCGGAACACGTCCTGGCCGCAGACCACGCATCGGCCGGCGCCGGCCCGGTGGGGCCGCTCCCGGTAAGGCAAGGGGGGCACCCGAAAGCTTGCCGGGAGATCGTTTTCAGCGCCGACCCGCCATTGCCATCTGTCCTCGTCCGGGAGCCGGTCGGCATATTTGACCTTGCAGGCCTCACGCGGATCGCCGACCGCGCCGAAGTGGTCGAGCAAAAGCCGCAGACGATCATTGACCAAAACCTGTTCCATGGCGTTCGGCGCCAAAATGAATCCAAACCTCATAAATCATGCCGCCCGCCAAGCCGCCAGACCTCCTCACAATCCGTTAACCTGACCACGGTGCCGTGGTCGAAGTCCGGCTTTGGTTGACCTGGTAAGGTTCCGCTCTATAGCTAACCTCAAAGGCTCGATGTTTGGCCGCGGAGCAGGGCAATGCCAACTCAACCAACTATTCACGTTTTCCAGTGCGGCAACGGATCGCCTTACGGCTTCACCAAGGATCGCAGCGGATCCAACTTGCCGGAAGCCGAATGCCCGGAAGGTTGGGTGTTTTTCAAGACATTGGAAACCGAGCCGTTTGAGCTGCCTCGCGTCGCCGTGGATATCGAAAAGGTTCATGCCGATATCGCCAAGACGGGCTATTCGCTGGCGCCGTGGTCGGTCGGTCCCGGCTAAGCCGGTTTCATCGCAGAAGGGCGCTGTCGAGGCCGCGTCAGATGTGATACGGGCGGGGCCATATCGGCCTGACGCGTAATCGCCCTGTCGGCATGAGACGAACGGCGCTGGAGTGAAGGACTCTCAAGGCCGGCTGTCTGGAGTTGTTCCTCTGCGCAAAATATTCTTGAACACCCCAGGCGGCGATGGCCAGCGCCTCGCCTGCCCGACTCAGCCTGCCCCCTTGATGAGTGCGTTGACCTCCACAGCCTTTTCCATATGCGGGATGTGACCGGCACCGGCGATGCGCTTCACGCCGATGGAACCCGGCAGGTCTTCGCCGTGGGCAGTCGGAAGGATGCGATCGTCCGCGCCCCATATGATCTGGATCGGAACTTGCAGCTCGCCAAGCCGGTCGCGCAGCACGACGCGTTGTTGGTTGCCGGCGAAATTCGCCGCCGCGACAATCCGTAGTGCGTCCTGCGCCCCATCCAGCCTCTTGAATTTCAGCACATCTTCAACCATGTCGGCCGTGACTGTCTCGGCTTTGGCGACCAGCATCTCGATCACCGGTCGGAGTTTTCGCGCGCGGCTTTCCGTGATGAAGCCGTTGATGAAGTCGCCGTTGATGTCCGAGCCAAGCCCGGCCGGCGCGATGAGGGTAAGCCGTTCCACACGATTTGGCGCGGTCAGTGCGATATGGAGAGCGATCGCCGCGCCGAGCGAATGGCCGACCAAGTGCGCTCTGTCGATCTGCACCGCGTCCATATAAGCGACGATCGTCGCCGCCAACGCCGCAACCGAGCCGTCCGGCACCGTCTTGGTCGAACCACCATGGCCTGGCAGATCGACCGCGTAGACCTGGCGGTCTTCGGCCAGGGCCGCCTGGTTGAACATCCAGGTCGTCATATCGGCGCCGAAACCGTGAATGAGCAGGAGCGGGGTCGCATTCGCCGACGACGCGTCGGGCCCGAGCCGCAGATGCCGCAGACGGTGCCCGCCCGCATCGACCACTTCCGCCGCCGGGCCGCCGCTTTCGCCCTTTTCGGCCGGCTTGAAGCTTGCCAGGAAGTCGTCAACGAAGCGATCGATCTCGGTCTGCGGCACGTCGGGCTCGGAAACGACGCCGAGCAACGCGCCGACCGGAACCGTGTCGCCGTCTGGCACAATCTTGCGGCGCAGGACGCCCGCCACAGGGCTCTCGAAGACATTGGCGATTTTCGTCGTCTCGATGTCCATGATCTCCTGGCCGGCAGCGATCTCCGCCCCCTCGTCGACGGCCCAGCGGGCGAGTATGCCTTCCTCCATGGCAAGCCCCCATTTCGGCATGGTGATCGGCTGGATCGGCTTCATGAGGATAAATCCTGTCCGCTTCGTCGGGCGACTGGTTCCCGCCCCCCAAGGCGAAAACCCGTCGCTGTCGGCTTTCGTCACTCGGCGGCGGCCTTGGCGCCGTAATCCATGACCTTGCGCACCGCCGCCTCGATCTTGGCGACGCTCGGAATGTAGAGATCCTCAAGCGCCGCCGAGAAGGGCACCGGCGCATGCGGCGCTGTGACAAGCTTGATCGGGGATCTGAGCGCTCCGAAGGCTCGGTCCGCGACCAGGCCGGCGATGTCGGCGGCCATGCCACAGCGGGGATGCGCCTCGTCGACGACGACGAGGCGGCCGGTCTCCTCCACCGTCTCCAGGATCGTGTCGGCATCCAGCGGCGAGGTCGTGCGCGGATCGACGACCGTGCAGCTGATCCCCTTCTTGGCGAGGCTGTCGGCCGCTTCATTGGCGAAGGTGACCATCCGGCCGAACGCCACGATGGTGACGTCATCGCCTTCTCGCGTCACGTTCGCCTCGCCGAACGGGATCGCATAGGGCTCGTCCGGCACCTCCATCTCGGTATCGTACATCGCCTTGTGCTCGAAGAAGACCACTGGATCATCGTCGCGGATCGCCTGGATCAGCAGCCCCTTCGCCTCATAGGCGTTCGACGGCAGAACTACCTTCAGCCCGGGAATGTGGGTGAAGATCGGGTAGAGGCACTGCGAATGCTGCGAGGCGGCCCTGAAACCGGCGCCGTACATGGTGCGCACGACGAGCGGGGTGACCGCCTTCCCACCGAACATGTAGCGGAATTTCGCCGCTTGGTTGAATATCTGGTCGAAGCAGACGCCCATGAAGTCGACGAACATCAGCTCCACGATCGGCCTGAGGCCCGTCGCCGCCGCCCCCGCCGCCGCACCGACGAACGAGATTTCCGCCAGATGCGTGTCGAGGACGCGGTCGGGCCCGAATTGCGGGCGAAGCCCCTTGGTTACGCCGAGCGGCCCGCCCCAGGCGTCCTGATCGCCCTGCGTCCCGGTGCCGCCGGAAATATCCTCGCCCATAATGATGACGCGCGGGTCACGCTCCATCTCCTGGCGGATTGCCTCGTTGATCGCCTGCCGGTAGCTCTTCTTGGACATCGCGCACCTCAGTAGTTCAGATAGACATCGGTCAGGAGGTCCGCCTCAGTCGGCAAGGGGGCAGCCTTCGCCTCCACCATGGTGCGGGCGATGTCGTCGCGCGCCGTGCGGTCTATCTGATCGAGCTCATCGGGCCGGAGCAGCGACGCCTCCACAACGCGCTGACGAAAGAGGATGAGCGGATCGGAATTCTGTCGCGCATTCGCCACCTCGTCGGCGGCCCGGTAGGTCATCGCGTCGCCTTCGAAATGCCCGTAGAAACGGTTCAGGTTCACATGCAGGAGCGACGGCCCGCCGCCCTCCCGCGCCCGCTCGATCATCTCGCCGGACGCTTCGTAGACCTCGAAGAAGTCGGAGCCGTTCACCTGCCGCGAGGGCATGCCGAAACCCTCGCCGCGCCCGACCTGGCTTCCGGAAACCGACCAGCTCGAAGCAGTTGTTTCGGCGTAGCCGTTGTCCTCGGCGACGAACAGCATCGGCAGGTTCCAGATCTTCGCCAGATTATAGCTCTCCAGAATCGCCCCTTGGTTCGACGCCCCGTCGCCGTAAAAGCACACGGCGACGCCGTCGGTCTTCAGCGTCTTGAAGGTGAGCGCCGCGCCGCAGGTGATCGGCCCGCCGGCGCCGACGATGCCGTTGGCCCCAAGCATGCCCTTCGACAGGTCGGCGATGTGCATGGAGCCACCCTTGCCGCCGCACAGCCCGCCCTTCCTTCCAAAGATCTCCTTCATCATTCCGTCGACGTCGCAGCCCTTGGCGATGCAGTGGCCGTGGCCGCGATGGGTCGAGGCGATGGCGTCGCGGTCATCGAGATGCATGCATACACCGACGCCGGAGGCCTCCTCGCCGGCATAGAGATGCACAAAACCAGGAATATTGCCGGCCGAGAACTCGACGTGCACCGCATCCTCGAATTCGCGGATGGTGCGCATGCGCTTGTAGGCGGCAAGTAGTTCGTCGCGCGAGAGCTGCAGTCCGCTCGCCATAGAATCCCTCCCCGAAGCTGTTGTCCTATTATTGGCGCAATGATACCCGGCCGTGCCGACTTTGCAAGCGAAGGCCGCTTAGCGAGGGTGGGCCGAAGGCGCCGTGAGGACGGCGCGCGCGTAACCAGCACGACGCTTTCGTCCTTAAGGCTCGCTGCCTTAAGTTCCGTCGAAGCGCTGCACCTCCGGGTGCGTCGTCGGCCCGATCTTTGTGCCTGCGGTCAAGCGGTGATTCCCTAGAAATACGCGACGCCGCTCTCGCGCGAGAACAGATGTATGCGGTCCTGGTTCAGGCGAATGACGCAGGGATCGCCGGAATCGCCATCGAATCCTGCCCGCGTGCGCACCAGCAACCGCTGTTCCTCCGTCAGCTTGACATCGACGAGCGTATCGCCGCCCACGGGTTCGGTGACGAAGATGCGTCCGAGGGCAGCTCCGTCGCCGGGGTCTGCAACCGAACCGTTGCTGAGTGCTAGATCGTCGGGGCGAACGCCGAGCCGCACATCCGGCGCACTCGCGGCGCTGTTCAGCTGGCGGGCCTGCTGTGCCGTCAAGGGAACCCGGAACGAAGGGTGCGCGATGTAGAGGCGCTCACCCTGGCTCTCCAGCCGGCAATCGACGAAGTTCATCGGCGGCTCGCCCACGAAGCCGGCGACCCATTCGTTCACGGGATGATGGTAAATCTCGTCCGGGGTGCCGACCTGCTGCAGGACGCCCTGGTGCATGACTGCGATCCGGTCCGCCATTGAAAGGGCCTCCATCTGGTCGTGGGTGACGTAGATGGTCGTTGTGCGAAGCTGCCGCTGGAGATGCTTCAGCTCGCCCCGCATATGCGCCCGCAACTTGGCGTCGAGATGGGCGATCGGCTCGTCGAACAGGAAAACCCGCGGCTCGCGGACGATCGCGCGGCCGATCGCCACGCGCTGCTTCTGCCCGCCGCTGAGCTGCGCCGGCTTGCGGTCGAAGAGATGCTCGATCTGCAGCATCGCCGCCGCCCGCGTCACCCGGCTTGCGATTTCTTCGGCTGACATGTTTCGCAGCCGAAGGGGGTTGGCGATGTTGTCGAAGACGCTCTTGTGCGGATAGAGCGCATAATTCTCAAACACCATCGCGATGTTGCGGTCCTTGGGCGCAAGGTCGTTGACTCGTGTGTCGCCAAAAAAGATGTCGCCGGAAGAGATATGCTCCAGACCGGCCAGCATCCGCAATGTCGATGATTTCCCGCAGCCGGAAGGGCCGAGAATGCAGAGAAACGAGTTCTCCTCGACCTCAAGGTCGAGGTCTTGGACGGCCATCGTCTTACCATAGTATTTCCAAACGCTGCGGATGCTGACCGAAGCCATTTTGAACAATCCTTATTCGCGCACTGCGCCCATGGTCAGGCCAGTCACTAGATAGCGCCTGATCAGCAGGCCGAGAAACAGCATTGGCACGGTGGTGACAACACCTGCCGCCATGATGCTGCCCCACTGAATGTTTTGTGGCTGGACCAGCTCGCGAGTGGCAGGCGGCAGCGTCTTGGCCCCACCGCTGCCGATGATGGAGGCGAACAGGTAATCGTTCCAAGCGAACAGCACGCAGAGAATGAGGAAGGCGCCGACCCCTGGCGCCACCAGAGGCATGATCTCGCGCAAGGCCTGCACGCGACTGGCACCGTCGACCATCGCGGCTTCCTCGATCGCGTAAGGCACATTGTCGAAGAAGCCCTTCAGGATCCAGATAGCGAAGGGGAGGTTGAAAGTCGTGTAGGCAAGGATCAACCCAGGCAGGGTCCCGATCAGTCCGGCAGAGCGAAAAATCGCATAGAGCGGCACAAGCACCGCCACGACGGGCGCCATCCGCGTGGAAATGATCCAGAAGAACAGGTCCTTCTTTCCTCTGAACTCGACACGCGAGAGGCTGTAAGCCGCCATTGATCCCAGCACGACGGAAATCGCAGCGGAGCCGAGCGCCGCAGCCAAGCTGTTGAACAAGTAGGTGCCGAAGTTCAGGTTGGCGAATAGATTGTAATAATGAGCAAGCGTCGGGTCGAAGTCGAAGAATATCCCGATCGCGCCCCAGTCGCCGACAGCAGGGAGCTGGAACGCCTGGAGCAGATCCTTGAACGACGAGACGAACATCACGAAGATCGGCAACACGGTCCACAGCGTAAAGACCGCGAGGAACAGAATCGAGAGCGCACGGCCGAGCGGGCGCAGCGGCGACCGATTCTGGACGATATCGAGGGACGCCATCGGCTCAATCCTCCGGTCGGTTCATCTTCTGGGCGGGATCCTCAAACATCCTGACGAGCACCATGCCTAGGACGATGGTCACAAGCAGGAGGGTGAAGGCGATCGCGCCGCCCCGTCCCAGCTCGAAATACTTGAACGACACGTCGAACAGGTAGGTCGGCAGGATCTTCGTCGAGTCGGCCGGACCACCGCCGGTGAGCACCAGGATCGCGTCGATGAACCGGAAGTTGTCCATGAACCGGAGCAGGATCGCAATCAACAGGAAAGGATAGAGGTTGGGCAGCATGATGCTGAAGAAGTTCCGCACCGGCCCGGCGCCGTCGACCATATTGGCTTCCAGCTGATCCTGCGGCACACGCTTGAGGCCGGCCAGCACAATGAGCGCTATGAGGGGTGTCCATTGCCAGACATCGACGATGACGACTGCCAGCATCGCCGTGTCGGGGCTGCCCAGGATCGACCTGTTGCCTAGGATGCCGACGCTCTGCAGGAGCCAGTGGTACCAGCCGAAAGTCCCGTTGTAGAGATAGTACCAGACCAACCCGGCGATTACCGGCGCCATCATCATCGGCATCAGGAAAATAGTGACCAGCACCGTCTCCCATCTCGAGTTGTTGAGCACCAGCGCCAGGATGAGTCCGATCCCGACCTCCAGGACCATGCAGAAGGCGCTGTACTTGAAAAGTATCAACCAGCCATTGAGGAACTTTTTGTCGTTAAGAAGCTGAGTGAAGTTCTTCAGCCCCACCCAAGTATCCGGCGCGTTCGGCGCGAGCTGGACCTCGTGGAGCATCATGTAGATGAGCCAAAAGAACGGATACAGGCTGATCGCGGCAAGCAAGATAAGAGCGGGCGCCATCAGCCAGAAATAAAACCGGCGCGAAGGTAGTGGATTGCGCTTCGCCGGCTCATCGGCAATCACGCGGAATCCGTCACGCATCATCTGCGGCAGCGCTTCCGTTGTTTCCAGGTGAACGCCTCCCCTTGCGCAACAGCTTCACGGGCCGGTCTTGCGCTCCGTCATCGCCGTCGAAATGCCGAAGCCGGCAGCATGCGTGCCGGTCTCGGCGAGCCCGTACGTCAACCCCCGGTCAGCGCGTCCACCTGCTGCTTGATGCTCTGGCAGGCCTCTTCGGGGCTGCTCTGGCCTGCCAGTGTCGACTGGACCTCGGTCGCCAGGATCTGGTGGTACTCGTTCGTCTTGGGGAATTTCGGCCCGAGAACGAAATGCGGATCTTTGATGCCGTAATCGTAGACCGCATCGAAGGTCAGCGCATTCGGCATCGTGGTTGGCCGTTTTCTCGCTGCCTGCACGTCCGGCTCGGCGAGGACGGATTTGCGGGTTGGCGTCCCACCGAGCCCCTTGAGCACTTCCAGCTGGTTCTGCTTCGACACGGCCCAGATCGAGAAGATATAAGCCGCCCGCTTCAGATCCTCGGATGCGGAGGAGTTTATTCCGATGCCGCCGATGCCGCAATTGGTGCCATTGACCGCTTCACCGCCATTTTTGATCCAGCTCGGATCGCCCTTCGGGCAAGGGGCGTAGCCGGTCTTGCCGCCTGCGGCGACCGAGGTCTTCTCATCCTCGATTGAGGCGGCGAACTCGTGATATTGGACCTGAAGGGCAATCTTACCGGCCTGGTAAACGGTATTCAGCTCCAGGGTGGCGTTAGCCAAATTATCTGGGTGGCAGACGTCGCCGAGCTCCTTAATTCTCTGCATCATGAACACGGACTGTTCATCTCCCCAATTGGTCGGCCCCGGCTCCTTGCTGCCAAGCTTGTCGTCGACGTTGAAGTCCAGCCAGCGGCCATTCGCGAACAGCATCCGTTGAACGTCCAGCTGAGTCGTCCAGGCAAAGTTCCCCATATGCATGGCATAGCCGTAGGGGATCGTCTCGTCCCGCTCACGCGCCGCTTTGAAGAACGCGGCTATTTCGTGGATGTTCTTCCAGGTGGTCTCGGGGGTGAATTCCAGCCGGTAGCCGTTTTCTGCCTCGAAGTCCTTGCTGTGCTGCTCGAACAGGTCCTGCCGGTAGAAGGTACAGGCCACGGCGGCGTCATACGGGAAGGCAACCAGTCGATCGCGAGTGTAGTAGTAGCCGCAGGCGTCGAGGAAATTTTCAAACCAGACTTCGGCGCCCATGCCCTCGGGATCCTGGGGTAACGTGTCGTCAGCCGTGTACTCCAGCAGGTTCTGGTAAAAATCGGCGAAGGGCGCGCCGATCGGCTTGTCCTGCACGTAATTAAGCTGGAAATCGGCTTGCCCGCCGCGCAGGTCAATCCCAACCTTCTGCTGGACGACCTGCAGATCGTCCGTCAGGATCTCCACCTCGATCCCGGTAAGATCGTGAAATTCTTGTAGCTTTTCGCGGATGGCGAAAGACGGTGGTGTATTCTCAGACATGAAGACGAGCTTGGAGCCGCTGTACTGCTTCCATTTCGCATCGTCGGACGATTGCGCATAAGCAGGATTGCGAACGACGGTCGATCCGAGACCAACCGCTACCGAGCCGGCCCCCAAGGCCACCGCGGCTGACCCCCCCAGTTCGAGGAACTTGCGCCGGCTGACCCGGCGATAGATCGCGTTCTTTGGAACGTTGAACATGTTTCCCTCCCGGCGGCGACCTTTGGTCGTCGTGATGTTGTTGTTCTGCTGTTCTTCTGCCGCATCCTGCACCCCAGCACAGGCTTCTGAGCGAGGCTCGCCCCAGCGTGTTGCAGTCTCTCGGGCGCCCGGGTTTGATTTCTTGCCGCAGAGCGGTCGGCTCCGCGGAGCATCCATCCTCCCAAATGCGCAAGCTCCGGTCGCCCGGCGCTCGTGCGATCCTCTCGCCTTGGACTTACCCGTCCGCGCCTCAGCAGACGTGCCGCACACGCTATCTCAGAACAATTGGCAATCCAAGCAGTGATCCGCAGGAATTGCGAGCTCGCAGAAAAAAAGGACTTTTTCGTCGGTGGAAGCTCTGCGCTTGTATCGAGCGATCGCGGTCCGTGCCGGTGGATCGTCGATTCCCCGATCTTTGACGTGATCACTTGGCTGTTCGCAAGCGGGGCGAACGGCGTCCGGCTCCGACAGAAAGTTGCGCACGCCGCCGCTCAAGGTCGTCTACAACGACGGCGCTCACAGGAACGAATCTTTGTCAGGTTTAATCCGTCATAGAACATGTGGCAGTCGATAGCGGCCCCGCAGAGTTGCCGATGATCTGCCTTCCCGGATCAGTCCACGCCGCCGCAACTCCGGAAGCACGAGCTCTGCGAAGCTTTGCAGATCGGCCGGCATGACAGGGCACATCACGTTGAAGCCGTCTGCCGCGCCGTTCTCGAACCAGTCCTGCATCAGATCGGCGACGGCTTTGCCCGTATCGACGGCCAGCAGATGACCGCGGCCGCTGGCGAGCCGCATCAGCAAGCGCCGGACCGTCAGGCGTTCCCGCCGGGCGATGCCGACCAGAACGGCCACGCGGCTCTGGCTGGCCTGATTGTCTCCCTGATCCCCAATGGTCGGCGGCAAAGGCGAATCGAGATCGACCTCGCTGAGGTCAGCTCCCAGGAATTCGGAAAGCTTGGCGAGGACGTGCTCGAGTACGGCAAAGTCGTTCATCTCCCGGAGCCTATCTTCGGCTGCCTGCCGGGTTGCCGCGATGACGGGCACGATACCGGGAAAGACGAGGATGGTGTCCGGGTCGCGCCCGGCACGCCCGGCGCGCGCCTTCATGTCGGCATAGAAATCCTGGGCGTCCGACAG